>JBGTHU010000532.1:0-2820 GCA_041745975.1 Mariniblastus sp. | reverse complement strand
TTGGCAGACAATCCTAATACCGATGAATTGCTGGTCAAGGCTCACCCACGATTTAGGCAGCGAATGAACGACACCTAACCTTTGTCCCGAGAGAGTGCAGGACCTCACTAGCGATCATCGCTTATAAGTTTGCCACTTGCTTTTGGTTTGCTACTGGAATACACTTATGCTTACCAATCCCTGAAATAGCATTCGTGTTGGCAGCAGGATGAAGCGACATACACAACGATCAATGACCTCATTTTTGATCTCGCTGAGCGTTCATTTAACGCTGGTGTTGATGTCACTGTTTCTGTGGTTCATTGGTCAGGGAGAAAGGTCAGTCGATTTAGACGGGCAGTTTGTGGCGACCAATGATTTCGATGACACGTCAATTCAAATCAGTTTGCCGGACAACGACGCAAACCCGCTTGATCAAGTCTTGGAATCGATGGAGTTGGTGAATGTTGAAGTGATGGACCATCAGCCCCAGCTTGTTGACCTAATCAGTTTTCAACCAGCCGATTGGATGGTCGATGATCTCGCCGATTCGAATAATTCGGCAGAGATAATTTGGAATGCCGCCCGGTTTTCGGATTCCACTCAATCGTCCACCAAGGAGAGTATGCGTGGGGCCTCTTTTTTTGGAATACTGCCCGAAGGAGATCGAATTGTCTACCTGATCGACATGTCCCCCAGCATGCAAGTCGGCAAATACCAAACCCGATTCAAGCGAGCTGTTGATGAGGTGCTTCGTTCAGTAGACAGTTTGGAAGAGAGTCAACAGTTCATGGTAATTATGTTTTCATTTACTACCCATCGCATTCAGATTGATTCCAACAAGGATTTTGCTGCTGCCACTCAAAAAAATAAAGATGTGCTGGAAAAAAAAATCCGCTCGATTCGGTTGTCCAATGGAACGGATCCTCGTGAAGCGATTGTGGCCGCCTTGAAATTAAAGCCGACCTGTATCTTTCTTTTGTCCGACGGAGAATTCAATGGGCGATTCTATCGAAACGGAACGTATCGCGACCGAACTAGCGCTTTTGAATTGGCAGCAAGGCACAATAAAAACAATTGCCCAATCCATACCATTGGACTGGAGGAGCCATTGACTCAGGCTCAACTGTCGCAAATCGCTGAAGGCTCCGGAGGAACTCATGTATTCGTTCCTGCCGAAGATTAAATGTAACCGTTGACGGGTATTTGTCGCCTCACTGAATCGGCAAATTTTGCAGGGAGGTCGAGGCTCCTGCCGAGACAATTCGATGTCAATGCCAGATATTTATTAGTTCTTGTTTCGGCAGGAGCCTCAACCTTTCTTTTTAACCGTGAACGGTTATGTTTAAATCAACAAGCGCCGCGAATCTGCAAACGGTTAACTTTGCAAGATTTCTTTGATTGATTTCTCTCATGAAATTCCGAAAAATCGACGGGCATTGCCGGTTGTTATATTTGCAATCTGCTCCAGCGTACAACCGTGAATTTCCGCCAAACATTCCGCAACACATCGCACCATCGCAGGATGGTTAGGGCGCTGACCGCGGTATGGATGAGGCGAAAGATAGGGACTGTCGGTTTCGATCAACGTTTTCTCCGGAGGTACAGCTGCCGCTACCTGACGCAATTCATGAGAATTTTTATAAGTCAGAATTCCACTAAAGCTTATATACATCCCCCATTCCAAACACTGCTTGGCCGTATTCTCACTCCCCGCGAAAGAATGCAGCACGCCCAAGATCTTGCCGTCGACCAAATGATCCGCCAAAAGGTCAATTGTTTCCTTTTCCGTTTCGCGAATATGGATGATCAGTGGTTTCTGAGTCGCAAAGGAAAGTTCAATGTGACGGGAAAACCACTGTTGTTGAATTTCCAACGGACAATGGTCCCAGTAAAGGTCGAGACCCGTTTCACCAATCGCGACAATCTCATCGCTCCTAGCCCAGGCTTCAATCTCTTTCCATTGGGAATCGGAGAAATTCAAACAATAGTTCGGATGAACACCGACAGAGGCACAAATTTGAGGATATTTTTCAGACAAATGCAGACTGCGAAGACTGGAATCCCGATCGGTTGCCACCGCACAGACTTGGACCACATCGGCTTTGCTGGCCAAGTCGAGATAATAATCCAATCGATCCGTAAACTGTTTGGCATCTAAATGGGCATGGGTATCAAAGAACTGCATGTTTTCCTACTTGGCGAATCAGTTCTAAATCCACTTTCTGACGCTGGCTACAGTCTTGATCGATTAAGTGCCAATGGGCAACTTCCTGTTCACCGATCTGCCAGCACAAGAAAATAGACTGGCCCAGTCGCGTCGCTGGAAAGTCAATAAACCCTTCTTCGATTCGATTCACCTTAATGCCCAAATCTGTTAATTCGGCAATACACTCGTTAATTCGTTGCACTTGCTGTCGAACGTTGTCTTCAATCGCCAATACTTCATTTCGATAAACATCGTGTTGGTCATCGGGTACAATGCGAACTTGCATCACTTCATTTAATCGCAGACGTGTTTGTTTGACTTGATCGCTCAAGTCCAAAACCTCAACGACGATTGATTTCACCAATGGCAACATTTGAGTCGCTTGACCAACCGTAAAGATTATCGAATTTTTGCTCAATTGATTCATGGTTTATTGTTTCAGCGGATTAAACGAAGTGGCTAACGTCCTATGGCTGATCCGAGTTTGTAAAGGCTAAAAAATTTAATTGTTCGTGGGAAGGATGGGAGGTCGACGCACCAGCCGAGAAAATAAGTACTCAAGCTGCCGCGTTTTCCCAGGAACCGTCCCCGAAATAATTTCGAATTTATATCGGTACGCTAAATCGGTACGC
>JBGTHU010000531.1:0-2371 GCA_041745975.1 Mariniblastus sp. | reverse complement strand
CCGACCATTTTGCCCGCGTCACCTGCTGTTTTGCCCGCGTCACCTACCACTTTGTCCACGTCGCCTACCACTTTGTCCACGTCACCTTGTTCACAGCCAGCCACAACCATACATCCGATGACACAGCCGACCGCCAAAATTTGGTTAATCCGCATTTTCAAAATCATGTTTTTGATACTCATCTCTCTTTTTACTCCTTCGATTTATTTTGTTTCACTAGTTAAAAATATAATAAGGCAACCTAATTGGATGCCCAACCACTTATTTATACGTTATCTTACACTTTTTTCTTAGGACAGCAATTCCCGCAATGGAAACAAGATTGCCCTAAAATAAACCGCTTACCAAAATTGTTTACATTTCTTTGCAAACAGATTGATTTTAAATTGGTTTTTCTGAGTAAAAAAAATTGCAAAAAAGTTTTTGACTAAATGTTGTCTTTCAGTGTATGATAATTATCGCCGTCTACCTTTAACACCAAAATGTATCTCAACGGTTCGCTCGCCTTATTAAATTGGGTGAGATAGATTTGATGTTGAAGGTCTCCCCGCCATTTCATTTTTTTCACTCATTCCGCTTATGTCGTCTGAACCCGTTGTTGATACAGTCGTAAACCCAGACAATCCACACCAGCAACGGGTAATCGAATTCATTGCTGAAATTCGCCAACGAATTGCCACGGTGGTGGTCGGGCAAGACGTTGTGGTCGAACGTATTTTGATTGCCTTGTTCACCGGAGGCCATTTGTTGTTGCAGGGAGTCCCAGGTTTGGCCAAGACATTGCTGGTGTCCGCGCTGTCGAAAACAATCGACCTGCAATTTGCCCGAGTCCAATTTACCATCGATTTGTTGCCATCCGATATTTTGGGAAGTGAAATTCTTGATCAGCGCACCAATGAATTTCGAATTCACCAAGGACCGATCTTTACCAATCTATTGCTGGCCGATGAAATCAATCGAGCGGCCCCCAAGGTTCAAGGCGCTCTGTTAGAGGCGATGCAAGAACGAAAAGTCACCATTGGCAATACTACCTTTAAGTTACCCGCTCCCTTTTTGGTGATCGCCACACAGAACCCCATCGAACAAAGTGGGACTTTCGAATTGCCGGAAGCACAACTCGACCGATTCATGCTGTGTCACCGACTTAATTATCCAACCCCTGACGAAGAGCGTGAAATTCTACGCCGCAACGCCAATTTGGGGATTCGCCGAGAGGACTCGGGGGCCGTTGCCCAAACCGAATTCGATATCTTGGACCATCAACCGGTGGGCCATGCCAATGACTTGGTCGAAGCGATGCAGGCGGTAAACGATATTCACGTCAGTGATGTGTTCATGAATCATGTGGTCGAGTTGATCAATCGAACACGAGTCAATCCCAACCTGGAAATTGGAGCGAGTCCTCGCGCCGGAATATCACTGGTCAAAGCGTCCCGGGCTCGAGCCTTGATTCGAGGTCGTGACTATGTGATTCCCGAAGACCTTTATACACTCGCCGAAGACGTGGTATTGCACCGAATTCGGCTGAACTATGAGGCCCTGGCCGATGGTTTGACGGGCAGGGATGTGCTGATCGAGGTCTTGTTGCAAATGGGAATGACACCGGGAACGATTTAAATGGTTGTTGCATTTTTAGCTTCGTTTTGTGGGATTGTTATTATGGCTTTGGATTGGCCAATCGAGCCCAATTGAAGATTCAAGGAATTCAAAACACGATGGAATATTATTTGGATGATGTCGATCAGCTTGATGCTCGCCAGTTCGTACTGACGATCAAACGTTTGGCCGATAGCTTCAGCTATGGGACGGATCGTTCTCCTTTCGTTGGTACGGGAATCGAGTATGCTCAATCGAGACCTTATCAACCGGGCGATCCGGTGAAGTCGATCGATTGGCGAGTGACAGCCCGCACGAAACGTTTTTTCATTAAGGAATATGAATCCCCCAAGCGACTGCCGGTCTACTTGTTGGTCGACACTTCTGCCTCGATGACGGTTTCCTCAATCAAACGCAGCAAGTTCGCCACCGCAGTCCATATCGCAGGCGGATTGGCGTTGGCATGTCTCGATCGGGTCAGTCCGGTGGCGATGATTGGTATCGGCGAGCGAAAATTGCGTTACCTGCCCAGTCTCTCTCGTGATCGTATCTTGCAATGGTTGCATCAATTGAGGCGTTTTCGCGTCGATGAACGTACGGAACTCGATCGACGATTGTCCGAAATCAGAGCCCTTCTCCCCGAGAGGGCGTTACTGATTGTGCTGTCCGATCTCCATGAACAGGCGGCGATCGATAACCTGAAACAGATCGCTCAACATCATGACTGCGTGGCGTTACAATTTCGTGATCCAATTGAGCGGGGCTTGCAAGGGGT
>JBGTHU010000530.1:0-4808 GCA_041745975.1 Mariniblastus sp. | reverse complement strand
CTCGTTGCTCGCTAGCGAAAAAAGCATCATCCATTTACCAGGACAGGAGAAAAAAACTCCTCTGGTATCAGAATTATTCAATGAAAATGAGCTTCCGGCCCAATTGTAGTCCCATACAAGCCGGCGTCAAGACTTAATGCTCGGCCAACCGGGGATTCCTGAATCGATTGGCCTAATCCGCCGTAAAATTCACGGAGAAGCTAATCTGGCCAATGGTGAATATGCCATTTTTCTGGTATGCTGATGGAGATAACTTCCCCTAAATTGGGGGAAGATTCCCAAAAAATGGACAAAGCTGGTGGGCAAATTTGGGGACACGGCAATGCTGCGCAAAGCTGGGGAGCAAAGCTGGCGAAAACCCACCACTTGCACTCGAATTGTTAACATCTTGCCCCCAATGTGGTGTGTCCCCCGCTTTGCTCCCTGCAATCACGCAAGACGAATGTATCTAAGCTGGATATCATGATAGGTCACGGGTGTGTTGAATACAGGGTGCAAGAACTTTCAGCCGACTTGGAAATTAAATTTCTGATTCGCCGTTTCACAATTTCAAAGACATTAAAACCATGATAAATGCTCGGGTTCGAATTGTACCGCTGTTGGTGATTGCGGCATTGGCTCATGTCACGATAATCGTCGCACAAGATCAAGCTGATGGGGCACCGGAATCAACGACGTCAACCGTTCGTTCCGAGAAAACCCCACTCAAGGTATTTATCCTGGCGGGACAATCGAACATGGAAGGACATGCTGAAATCCGCACCTTTGACTACATCGGCAACGATCCAGCTACCGCCCCTTTGCTTCAGGAGATGCGCAATCCTGATGGAACCCCCCGGGTATGTGACAATGTTTGGATGTCGTATTTGACCGGGCCTTATGATGGCAGTGCCAACGGTGAGGGTTTGGGGAAATTGACCGCCGGCTTTGGGGCACGTGGCAACCAACCGACCCAAGATGGCGGAAAGATTGGGCCTGAGTTCACCTTTGGCATCTACATGGAGAAAGAGCTGCAGGAACCGATCTTGATCATCAAAACCGCGTGGGGCGGAAGGTCGCTCAACACCGAATTTCGTCCCCCCAGTGCCGGACCGTACCAGCTGCCACAACAGGTTCAAGACCAGTGGGACAAACATCCGCAGGGTGCCCACGGCATTCCCAAACTTGAGGATCGAAAAAAATGGCAGGAAGACAAGGCTGCCGCAACGGGTGTCTTTTACCAAATGATGGTAGATCATGTGAAAAAAGTGCTGGCCGATCCAGGACGGGTCTGCCCCGCTTATGATCCCGAGCAAGGTTACGAACTGGCCGGTTTTGTTTGGTTTCAGGGTTTCAACGATCTGGTTGATAGCCAGACCTATCCGAATCGGAACTATGATGAATACTCTCGCTTGTTAGCCCACTTCATCCGCGACGTGCGCGAGGACTTGTCTGCTCCGCACATGCCATTTGTCATCGGCGTACTCGGTGTCGATGGGGAGAAAAACGTTGATTTCCGGCAAGCCATGGCTGCTCCGGCGGCCATGCCCGAGTTTCAAGGAAATGTGGTTGCCGTTGATACCGCCCCTTTTTGGGATCGCGACATCGAAGCCGCAGAACCCAAGCAGCGGGAGTACAACGAAATCGTGGGCACGGCTCATACGTTGAAATCAGATGGCATGCTCGATACGCAGCGGAAGTGGGATCAGTTCTGGCAGCCGATTGGCAAGCCTCTACCCGAGGAGCGTAACTGGCGGTTTGTCACGGTCGATGCCTCTGAAACGCGGGATACGTTGGAAGAATTCACCGATCGAAGATTTCGCGATATCACCCTGCCCACCGGAATGGAAAATTGGTATCAGCCTGAATTTGATGACAGCCGCTGGACGGAGGGAAAGGCCCCTGTCGGCAAGGGGACCTGGCAACATAGTGGAATCACCTTGGACAAATTCCCTTCAACTTGGGGTGATGGCGAATTCCTAATGATGCGTTCGACATTTGAAGTCGACAACATCGACTACGATTCCTACCGGCTGGCGATTTTAGCGAGGCAAGGGTTTCATGTTTATTTGAACGGCCACAAGATACACACTTATATTTGGTGGCAAGATAAACCGCACTATAGATCGATCGTCTTGGATAAACAACAGACGCAATACTTGCAGAAGGGGAAGAATGTGTTGGCCGTTTATGCCAACGATCAATACTCCCCGAAATCCCCAGAGCATTATGCCGCGATCGATGCCTGGATCGAGGGGATCACCCTAGCGGATCAGCAGAAGCTGGACCTCGCATTGGAACAAGTCCTTTCACCCCAAGACAGACAAGCCCTCAAAGGTGCCTCGAACGGCGGCTACCACTACTTCGGCAGTGCAAAAATCTTTGCTCAAATGGGCCAAGCCTTCGCCGAAGCAAATCTTAAGATGTTGAATACATCCGAGAAATAAATAGCAGCGGAAGAATAGCAGTGAAATTCTGGCAAGGGAATTTTACTGAGACGATACGCGTCATTCCATTGCCCAGATTCCTTTGCCTTCGTTCCCTGTCACGACTATCAAGCCTCATGCCTCAAGCCACAAGTCACTTTAGAGGCAACGGCAGGATATCATTGAATCACGGTAACCGTTCTCGGTATTGTAGAACAATTGTCCTCAATTGTTCTGGCATTCCGATGGTTGCTTCCAACTAAGTGCAGAACAATTGGGGACAATTGTTCTACATTCATGGCCAAATGCTCGATCCGGTGAACGGCTACGAATCACATTAGTAGCTCTAGTATGATTTCATTTTAAACAATAGTGGACGTTAAGGAAGCTGAATGATTTTTCGATTAAAAGAATCCGCTTGGCAAGGTCACGTCCATGATTTCTACCTACCGGATTTGTTGTCGGCTGAAGTCGAAAACCTGTTGCACATCAGTGCCGATTATGCATTGAACGAAATCCCACATCCGGAAGGGGGCCAAGAAAAAGATTAGGCTCTATCAACAAAAAAAGGTACGAATGATTTTTTTGTGCGATGTCTAGTCATCATTATCGATCGGATTCGCATCTTTTTTCTGAGAATCGCGAAATTCTTTGGATTTGGTAAAGGCCTCGCGATAGTGAGCCAAGATCGTGGTGAGGTACTCTAGCTCAATCTCCACTTCCACTAATCTCTCTTCCAGGGCACTTAATTTTTGCACACCATTTTCGTAATCTTGGGAGAGTCTTTTATCCATTAGGAATCCGCGATAGATTTCGGCAATCTCGGCCGGATTAAACGTATTCGCCTTGGATTCTGATTCCAATTGGGCAATCTGAGCGATGACGTTCGCTAACTGCTGATTTTGTTCGGGAGTCAGGGGGGGCGATTGCTCGAACTGAGCCATTTTTAATTTGGAGATCCGCTGCTGCATAAGTTGGTTTTCCAACGTGCGACGAATTGACCAAACCTCGTGTTTCGGCATGACACCCTGTTCAGACATCTTTTCTTTTTTCTTAAGCTCTTCATCTAGGGACTCAATTAGTTTTTCATTATGTCTTAATTCCTCAGCAATTATTTGCCGATCGATATGTAGTTGTAGCGAAGCCCCAGAGCGTTGTGAATCAATGGCTTCCTTTAAAGCAGAAAGCTGAGCCTGCAGACCGGCGAGTCGAATCTCATTTTCCCGATTTTGTTGAAGCTGCATTTGCAGGCTGGACTCGTCGTTGACACCTAGTTCCAAGAGTTCACTGCGAAGGTTTAACATTTCACGTGCTTGGGATTGGTTTTTTTCTTCCAGTCTGGCTTTGGCTGATTCGAGAAATTTACGCTGAAACTCTAGCTTTCGGACCTCCCATTCCAGGGGGTTAACCAAATAGATTTCACTATCCGCGAGGTTGTTTCTCGATAAAAAATCGGGCGTCATCGAAACACCGGGTGTAAATTCCTCAAGCTGCCGGATAATTCGATCGACTCGTTCAAATTGGGCGACGACGGTGTTTTGAAGGCCCGATAGCAACAGATATACAAACGCCAAACTAAAGACTAATTTTGATCGATACATGTTTTGCTCCTTAAGTTGTTAACTGATTGGTTAGAATGAATCCGCGTAGGATCGTAAGAAATCCGATTCGGCCCGACTGCGGACCAATTCATAATAATTTCTCTCTTCCTGGCGAACTTGTTGCTGTAGCTGTTGCATCAATTGAAAATGGGCGACACGTTGGTTGATCGATTCGAGCATGTCATAGTCGACGGCCCGGCTTCCGCCACTCCTTTCAATCAAATCATGGCCGACTGTTGGCGTTTGAGTTGTCTCGACGGGGGTGTCCCGATCGGACTCCTCCCTGGATTTATCCGGCGGTTGTAGGGTATTAATCTGCTGAGCCAATGGTTGCCCAACGGGTTCACGACCGACAACATAAAAGGTTCCCCAACCGATTGCCAACAGGACCGCGAGGAATCCTCCACTTTTTATTCGGCGGCGGAATTTACGTCGTTGAGTCAATCGTTGATCAATCACGTCCCAATCAAGCGGAACCGGTATGACTCCAATCCGATGGCTGGTTTGTTGCAAGCTTTGGGTCAGCGAATCAGAGGACGTTTGAACCTGCCCATTTTCGGTTCGATTTTGACTTTGATTATTCATTTTCTTTGGTCCAATACTTCGGCTAATTTTTTTCGAGCTCGGGATAATCGTTGATCCGTCGCGGCTCGGCTAGAGCGGCTGATCTTGGCAATTTCATCGATCTGTAAGTCTTCAAAATATCGAAGCAGCAGGATCTCCCGCGAGCGACTATCCAATTGACTTAACCCATATTGAATCGCGTCTTGATCGTCGTAGACGCGACCTGTATGATCGTTTG
>JBGTHU010000529.1:0-2277 GCA_041745975.1 Mariniblastus sp. | reverse complement strand
AATTTCCAGCTTTTTTTTCTTTTTTATTGAGCACACTCGACATTTAATCCTCTGAACTAATTTGCTCTTCTTTGATTAATTGGTGGGTCGCCTATCAGGTGGGGCGTAACTGTGGTTGAATTGGTCGATAAACCACGATATTCATTCAAATCGACTGCTTTGTAGCGCAGCCAATTTCTTTTAGCGTCGGCGATCAGATCACGATCCTGATTGGTCAATCCGACCGACAACGTGTGTTTTGAGCGGGCTTCAATGGGATCTTTGAAAAATTCGTTTGGTTTCACCGATATACTGACTTGATCGGGAATCCATCCCAATCTTTTTATCGCCGAATTTAACTTTAAACGTGGAAAGGGAGGTACCTTGTGGGGGTCGGTAGCAGCCAAGCGACTGAATGTGTCTAAAAATTCGTAATACCGAGGTAAGAGCGAGGGGTCTTGCGGCTGGCTTCCCTGAACACGGTAGCTGATTGCTGGGCTGGATAGTTTCAACTTGCCTGTTTCCAAATCAAGCTCTTCTTCAAATGCCTGTTTGATTAAAAATTCGGCCGATTCATTCTGGGTTATCTCTCGACTGAGCACCTCAAGCAGCTTTATCAATTGGAGATTTGAAATTTCGGTGCGAATCGACCGTCTGGGGTCTAGCAAAACCACCAGTTTTTGACGAACATCATAGATTATGACCTCTTGAGGGACCGGCTTGACCTCATGAGACATGAGAAAGTCAAAAACCAAGTTCTCGGAAAACAGAGTCAGATTTTGCGAAATGGGCAGCGCCTCGGCCTGAACATAGATCTCGGATAAGAGACGAAAATCCTGTCCCTCCTGACCCTTAACGGAGTTGTTCATTGTTGTATAGGCTATCAGCACGAGGCAGCCGATTAAACACAGCAACTTGCTCGAATCAAAACAAGACTGTAAGTAGCATCCGTTTACGCCAACAGCGAGGGATTTCAACCTCGACACAATCATAGTCATAATTAACTCTCTTCGTAAACAATGCAATGAATTCTATTCAGTGAATTCTATTTTTTGCAAATAACGTTTCTATGTCAAAAAAGGGGGCTGCCCTCTACCGGCAAGCCAATTTGCTTCCAAAAGGTCTGACCCCGTTTTCAGCCAGATTCCGAAGGGTTACCGAGTCCCGCAGATCTTAAAGAATTCCAATGCTACCGTCCATATCGGAACGCCGAGATTAATTCGCTAGCTGCCAATGAACGAAGTTTAGAAAAAAGAGCTCTTTTGATGAAGAATCCGCCGCTCGACCGAAACGTCTACCAATGATGTTTTGGGATGCGAAAACGACATTTCTGCATCGATTTTCAAGCAAAACGTACATTTCTTTGAAATTTCACTTGACCTGAAGGAATCTCGCAACGTAAAGTTAAATAAAGCCAAAAAAATATTGGCTTCGAGAATTTCTTGAATCGAGTAGGAAATTTCCCGGAGGTAATCATGAAAGAAAACTCCAATGAAAAACTTTCCACGGTAGAACGATATTTCGCCGGACTAGCTGAAAATACCTTTCACTCTCATCTGGGGGTCGTCGATCCTCCGTTGGTCGACTATTTGACCTCGTTGCTGATTCGATCGGTGCGGAATGAAATGCTGCATCGTGTCCGCGGGGTTACCGGACGTCCGCTAATGACAGTCCACGAAATGGTACTCGAAGCCGGTAATCGACTGGGTGATGCCAAAAGAGAGATTCACTGCTACATCGGAGATTTCACCTTGTTCTGGGCTGGACTCTATCCTGAAGCGTTGCGACAAGGCGAATCCGAGTTGAGCGACCAATTTGAAACGTATTGTACTTTCGGCAAACGGTCTTACCATATCGCCAGCACCATGAGCTTACCCGACAATGAACCGCCCGCGGAAGTGTTGGAGAAGTTGAGCAAGCGTTACGACCTTTGTTGTTACGGATTAAGAGAGATCCGGCGCCAATGGGAACATGGCGATGAGGATGGATTTCGATCGATCTTGTTGAATTGAGAAGGGAGTCGCCAACAAACAGAAGTTCGCAAGCTTAACCGATCGTTTGAATGGGTTCAGAAATAGAAACGAAAACACCTGCTCGATCAACCGAAGCAGGTTTTTTAAATTTTCAGATATTTTATATTTTCAGAATTTTCAGAAGATGTAAATTCTTACGGCGCCAGCGCCGGCGAAATCAACGACGGCGACGAAGCAGAGTCACCAGCGATACTCCTCCTAACGCCAAACACGTCCCTGGTTCGGGAATCGCTGCGACATCACCTACGATTGAAATGGAATTGCT
>JBGTHU010000528.1:0-7523 GCA_041745975.1 Mariniblastus sp. | reverse complement strand
TGACAATCCCCAAACGGATCAGAAAAATGACAATTCGCCGCTTTATTAATTGACCCCCCAAGGAGACTGAAAAGTGAGTTTGATAGCTGGTACCGTAACTAAATCATTAACAGACGAGTTTAACATGAACACAGGACAACTTGCCGTAAACTCGACCGTTGTTCAGGTATCAAACCCTGAGAGCTGGTTGGATGAAGTACTCCCAATTTATGCCATCGATGACGAAGATTATGATGACGACGAGGACGACGATGAAGTCGATGACTATGATGTTGACGAAGACGAAGACGATGAAGATGAAGTCGATGACGAATCAGACGACGATGAAGAAGTCGATGACGATGAAATAGTAGAAGATGAAGTCGATGAAGAAATCGACGAAGTAGAATACGAAATAGAAGAAGAAGCCGAAGATGAGTGGGAGGAAGTCGACGATGTAGATGATGTAGACGATGACGACGATGATTGGGACGATGACGACGACGACTGGGATGAGGACGACGACGACGACGATGATGACTGGGATTGATAGAACCGGTTGAACGGTTTGTCGAAATACTCACCAGCCAAATTTAACTCAGTCCAACAGTCTAATTTAAGTCTCCGTTGACACCGGCCGCCATATCAGCGATCACCGAATTTTTTCGGTGATCGCCAACCATTCCGCCAGCAAATTCTACGTCACCGATACGCTCAATGACTCGATACTTTCGTCGATAATCGTGATCTATGAAATCGACAAACCGAATTTTAAATTCCATTTGATCGCTTACCCGTTCACGTAGTAGCGAACTGGTTAATTGTATAACCTCGTCCGCTCGCGATTCATCCTTGATAATGAACTGGATTTCTAATTCCCGTTGACCGCGTTCAAAAACTTTTACCTCGATGATGGTTTGGTCAAGCCTTACATTAAGCTCGTTGACCAACAGATTGAAAAACGAAGGGTAAAACCGCTCTCCTCGATCAGACAAAATAAAATTGGAATCTTTCCCTTCGATTTTCGTAATCACGTATTTCTCTCGACCCAACTCGTCTCGACGAAATTCCACTTCCGCGATGTCCTTCATCTTGTAACGGATGAAAGGAAAATCACTTAAGCCCAATCGAGTGATCACCATCTCCGGTTGACCATGAGCGTTATCAACGGTTTCGACATAAGCCACTTTGCTGAATATTTCCAAACCACCGTCGGGTGTTTCATGGGCTAACTCACCAAGCTCTACCGATCCATACGAGTCCTCAATTATACTTTGAGGAAAAACCTCTTCAATATTTTTGCGTTGGCACTCAAAAAACGTTTCTCCACTGACGTTGATCATCGCTGGTTGATGAGTTAATTTTAGGTTGAAACGACGAATTGTATGGGCAATCATGTTCATTGGCGACGGAAAAACCAACAACAATTTGGGCCGATAACGGTTGATGTCATCGACTAAATCCCTCACCGTTTTCTCATCAATCTTGTCAAACAAATGATATCGGAAACCCACAAGTTTACTGTAGGGATTAAACTTAACCATGTCATCGATGTTATACGTGTTCTTCGGATAAAACACCAATAATCGATCGCCGGGACGCCACCCCATTCGGTACCAACACTTGAAAAATGTAAACAGCATTGAAAATTGATGCATCTTGGTCATCCAAACCAACAACGGTAACGAAGTCGACCCACCCGTAGCCATCGACATCAAGTATTTGCCCGATCGTAGTCGTTTGAGCGATTCCCAAATTTTGCCATTGACCTGCAGGCTCATTTGTTCAAGATCAGCATCGCACCAAGGCCGCGATAATAACGACTGGCCGGCATCAGCGTAATCTTGTTTGGTGAATACAGGCAATCTGGAATAATGTTCAAAAAACAATTCATCATCCAGATTCTCAGTCTCTACCAGAAAATCGGTAAACCGCCCCTCAAAGAAGGGGTTGTTTTTGTTCGAAACGCTTAACAATTCAACTAAATCCGATCGAATCAAGCTGCGAATACTCTCGAATCGATCCTCGACCACGACGTCCCGATACAACTTTTCTATTCCGACAAAACGAAACATCCATTGATAAAAGGCTCTCAACATGGTGCGTAAGATATTAAATTTTTAAGGATAAAATACCAATGAAAACAGCGATCAATCATTTAGCTGAAATAATCGCTTGAGTGCATCGACTAAATCAAGTTGACTCTCTTCTTCACGAATCGATTGAAGCGGAGGATCGAGCAACTTGTTGACTAAACGATGAAATGCTGCCTCGATCTCTTGTTGACTTCGATCGTCTAACTGGCCATCCAGTTTTCTTCTCAAACGTAATAACTCAGCCTGTTTGATTTCGTCAGCTCTTCGCTTGAGCAAAGCAATGGTTGTCCCATTGGCCCGATACTCTAAATCCTTCAAAAAGTTGTCGGTTTCGTGGTCCAAAATCACTTGAGCCTTTTCCAATTGGGATTTCCTTAACATTAAATTACGTTCACATTCGCGCTGTAAATCATCCAAAGTGTAAACATAAACGTTAATGCGATCACCAATTTCAGCCTCCACATTGCGAGGCACAGCCAAATCCAAAATCAACAAAGGTCGTTGCTTTCGCTGCGATTCAATCGTATCAAACAAACTAGAATTTACAATCGGTAACGGCGAACCCGTTGTGCAAATCAATAGATCCGCTCGAGCAATCTCACTCGCCAAATCATCCCATTCCGCTACTCGACCCTGGAATTCGTTCGCCAACGAGACCGCGTTGGCGGTTGTGCGATTGATGACTACAATCTGGCTCCCTCCTTCGCTGCGCACATACCGAAGCGTTTCCCGGGCCATTTCCCCCGCACCTAAAACCAAAATCCGTTTATTGTCCAAACGCTCAAAGACCTGTTTGGCCAATACACAAATCGCTACCGATGGCACACTCAGACGAGCCGAATGCAGATTAGTTTCATTCGAAACCCGTTTGGCAACACGGATCGCTGTTTGAAAAATTTGATGTGACAACGAGATCGATTGATTTAATTCGCTCGCTAATTGATAGGCTCGTTTTACCTGTGATAAAATTTGAGTTTCACCAATCACCATGCTGTCGATGCTGGATGTAACTGAAAAAAGATGGCGAATCGCATTCCGATCACGATGGCAAAATAGCTCGTCCTGAATCAATCTAGGACTCAATTTGCGATCATGGGCCAACAACTCGATTATCGCTGAATCACTAGGCAGCGACTCGATCCGACGACTGGCGACATACAATTCCGTTCGATTACACGTCGATAATAATACCGCTTCGGAGCCAGGAAACGCTCGATAAAACCGATCCAGAAAAGGAGGAATTTGGCTCTCCGAAAAAACCAATTGTTCCCGAATCGATAAATCCGAATGGTGATGGCTACATCCAACCAGCTGTAAGTTGATTGTCATGGTAGTTCTCCATGACTACCTTGTTTCAGAACCCATTCAATGGAAAATGCCGAGAGTGAGTCGATGGCAGGCAGTCCAGCGATAATTGTCGCATGACCCATCCACCACACAATGATCAATTCCATCAATAAAAACAGAAAACTGGTCACCACCAAATAGGCAACTTTGCGACCCTGACGAGCCGGTCGATAAATCAAGTTGAAAATCGAAGCCGCTACCAACCACACAAACAAAATCGCCGATGTCCAAACCACCGGATCGTACCAGACTTTCGGGGCATTAAACTGGCTTCCGTTGTCAGCTGTGGTTACCGGAAGTTGAACCATTACCACTCCCGATCCCAACCCAATCCCCAACAAGACCGCTGACACCAATAAACATCGCTCAGCCGAGTTTTGTAACCACTCCAATGATGGGAATTTGATTCGACTCCAACTCACCGATTTGTGCTTTAAGCGGTAAGACTGAATCAGATAAGTAACACCAAAAATAAATCCCAAAGTAACAATCGAAGTTCCCAATAACAAACTGGCCCCATGAACAAAATTCCACCCCGATCGATCATGGTTCAGCGGAAATGTCGCCAGCGAGCCAAACCGATGTGCATACCAAATTAGCCCCAAAGCAATCGGCAACAAAAACAAACCCAATCCCGATCGAGGTTGCCGTACCGATATCCACAAATAGGCCAACACCAACATCCAAGATACAGCCAAACACCAACCAAACCAATTGTTGATCCACAATGTTTGGTCTCCCCGATCCCAACCGCCATGATGAGCCAAAAATGCCGAATGGGCAAACAAACCAGCAGCAACGGTTAGAAATTGCAAAAATCGCGAGACCTTGCCACTCAACCAGTCCGATTCAGTGTAAATTCGAGCGATTTCCAACATGACAACCAACAAATAACAGGCGGTAAAACAAGTCACGGAGATTCGATGAAGCAGTTCCATCAATTACCGCCATCCGTTTTGTCGACCGCTTTGTCGACCGCTTTGTTCAACCCGTACTCGACTATTTTTTTGTACAGCGTGTTACGATTGATTCCCAACTTAGCAGCCGCTTTGGTTTGCGTATGGTTACATAATTCCATTACTTGTTGAATCAACTCTTTCTCAACGGGTCCGACAATCTGTTTATGTAAATCGTCTACCCCTTGACCCGATTTTCCCAGATGACTGATAACAAATTCCCGAATCAGCGACTGGGGATCGCTGGGCCGAAAAATCGCTTGTTGTAATTCTTTCACGCTTCCCGAAATCGCTGCCGGAAACATCGACAACGTCAATTCGTCTTTGTCGGTACCCGCGATCGCTCGATGAAGATAATTTTGAAGTTCGATTATGTTTCCCGGCCATGAATACTGAATCATGACCTTAAAAACAGCTCGCTCGATCGAAATTTCGACGCGAGAATATAACTCGGCAAAGATCTTCAAAAAATACTCAACCAAAGGTTCAATGTCCTCAACTCGGCGACGCAACGGAGCCAATTCAATTAAAAAAAGGCTTAAACGCCAAAATAGATCTTCGCGAAATCTTCCTTCCATCACCATTTGTCTCAAATCTTGTTGACTCGTTGAGACAACTAATGGCCACCGATGACCGGCCACCGCCGAATCGAATGCAGCAGCCTGCGACAAAATCAAAATCTCAAGTAACTGAGATTGGGCACGAGAAGTCAACAAATCAACATCAGCAATCAATAACGTACCAACGTTAAAAGACTCCGAAAAATCATTAGAACCATCCCAAGGAATCGCCAGTGGATCCGCACCCGTACTGCCGAGAATATTAGATAAAATCCGCTCATCATCCGTCCCACCCCGCAGCACCCAACAACCGGAATCCGTTCCCCCACGGACCTGGTGGATAAAATGGGCCAAGCTCCGTTTTCCAGTACCCACTTCTCCTAAAATTAACGTCGCACATTTACGCCGAGCCGCAATCTCTCCTAATCGAAGAGCCTCTTTCCAGGATGGCGACTCCCCCACCAATGCAGGATCCCCCAAAAACTCCTTAGTGGCCGAAAGCGTAATTCGAGTCGAGAGATCTGATTCACTCATGGGGAAACGGAACTCGTATGTATACAAAAATCATAGGTATTCGAAACTCGTGAGGATGCAGAACTCCTGAGTTGAGTATACGGAACGCTTGGGGAGCCCGGTCTCATAGGGTGGCCAAAACTATCCGTAACAATCGAACAACCAAATCCAGATCAAATTCGCGGCCAATAGATTCAATCAGATATCGATTTTATCGAAGGGTTAAATCGAAAAAAACAAACCACTTAACTTACCAATTAAGCGATCGACTCGATTTTGACTTTGGTATATTTTTGTCGATGACCAGTCCGTCGTTTGCTGTTTTTGCGACGGCGAAACTTCTGAATCGTTAACTTTTCTCCTTTAGTTTCTTCAACTACAGTGCCAGTCACCTTGGCTCCGTCAACGGTCGGTTGACCCAATCGAAACCCCTCCTCACCGGAAATAGCCAAAACTCGATCAAAAACGATCTCGTCTCCAGGTTGCAAGTCTCGTAAATCAATTTCCAGGAACTGACCTGGTTCAACTTTGTATTGGTGAGGCCCGTCAGCAATTATGGCGTACATGTCTTCAAGTGGGGTGAGGGAAAGTTAAACGGTAAATTAAAGGGTAGATGTATGGATTGAATTATCGGTACTCAGCCAAACGGCAAATTAAAATTTCCCGCCCAAAATATAGCCGAGTATTTCCAAAAGGCGTTAATCAAACGAATAATCTTAAACTGATTCTCGATTCAAGACCAAAAAATGAGGCATGGGCGAGCCAAAATAGGGTGATTTTCACACGACCGCCAATTTTTATAGCATGCCAAATTTTTCAAGCACATTATTATAGCAATCAACCAACGGATCGTCGAGGGCTAATTTAGGGCCGTTTGTAAATATTTACAGGACAGGCAACAGTTAAATATTTATATATTTATAGGACAGGCAAGAGTCGCCACAGTTGCCCATTGTTTGCGGTAATTTCCGGCTTCGTCGGCCATCAGCAGTGCCGAGCGGACACATTTTGGAAAAACAAAGGAAAAACAAAGGACAGGCAAATTCTAAATACGAAAAGAGAAGGGAGCGCGTCCTACTGGGGTAGATAGCTCTTGTTGAAACAAGGTAGCTCATGTTGAAACAAGGAATCGAAGTTGGATCAAGGCGACAGGAGCGCCAATCCAATTGACATTAAGAGATTCTTGCCTTGAGCCCCGAAATGCTAACGAACGAACAGACTCCGTTGGATGCGCAGACATTGCCCATGATTTCATTGCCCATGACTTCGCTCAAATCACAGGTTCGTCGACTCAGCAGCAGCGAACTGACGAACCGAGCACTGCTACTTTCAGACAAACTGCGGTTCTCTCAAGCAGGGTCAGGCTGGCTTACACGATATTAGAGGATAGTTGGGGCGAGAGATTGGCGGTTCGCTTACGACGATGTTCGGCAACTTGGGCCAGCGACTGCTCCTGACAACCGAAAAAACACCCACGCAAATCGGAACTCGCCAGCATCTTCTTGATGCGATCGTTCCAGAATTCCGCACTCGTTCCCAATCTCTCCAGCACATCGTTCACGCCATCATTGATGCGGGCCTTGCCATTGCGGAACAATCGCCCAGTGTACTCTACCAACAACAAGTAGCTACCCAGCGAGAATCCACCTACCATCCCCTCGCGGAGGCCCTTATTACCCTTGGCCCCAGGCAGCTGCCGACGGTCATCGATTGGAACCAGCCAGTGGTCGACTTCGAAATCTCCCGCCGCTTGACTTCCAACCACACTACCACGCGCCGCCGCCTTAAGGGCATCGGTCTTGCCACATTCCTTAGCATGCTCCACTCGCTGCTTGATCGAAGTGTGACGGCTGGTTTCCGGTGCCGCTGCAATCCCAGCAGCAACCGGATTGAGATCAATATAAGCGCAAGTCGCCAGCAATGCCTCTTCGTCCAAAATGGCAATGCTCTTAAACCGAGCCTGCCAGAACGTCCCTTTGACCCCATCGGCCCGATTGCACATCCGCGACAAAGGTTCTTTCAATGCCTTCATGAACCAGCCCAAATTCGACAGCCGTTCCCGATAAACTTCG
>JBGTHU010000527.1:0-8095 GCA_041745975.1 Mariniblastus sp. | reverse complement strand
GACCAAAGTCATTGGCCGTTAATTTTCCTTGACAGTAATTGGTTCTGCCAAATTCACCCGCCCAGACCACCAAAGTCTCATCCAGCAATCCATGGCGTTTTAGATCGGTCACCAGCGCCGCCGAGGGTTGATCGGTTTCTTTGCACAAGTTGCGGATGCCACCCGGCAACCCCCCGTGGTGATCCCAGCCGGGATGGTAGAGCTGGATAAACTGAACATTCCGCTGAGCCAAACGGCGAGCCATGATGCAATGGTAAGCGTACGTTCCCGGCTTGCGGGAGTCGGGCCCGTACAATTCAAACGTGGATTCGGGTTCGTCGCTTAAATCGGCTACTTCCGGGATCGCCTCCTGCATGCGATAACCGAGTTCGTATTGAGCGATTCGATTTTCGATCAAGGGGTCGGCCGAATCGGCCAGCTGAAGTGCGTGCAATTCCGACAGCGCATCCAACATGTTTCGGCGAGCGGCTCGGTCGAGTCCCGCGGGATTATTCAAGTACAATACCGGTGAATCCCCGGCCAGAAACCGTACCCCTTCATGCTTTGCCGGTAAAAAACCACTCCCCCACAATCGGACTTGCAACGGTTGATCTGCCGGCTTGTTGGTGACCAGCACCACGAAAGCCGGCAAATCTCGATTGCGACTCCCCAAGCCGTAACTCAGCCACGCACCGATACTGGGCCGACCCGGCAGTTGGGAACCGGTTTGGACAAAGGTCGTCCCCGGACCGTGATTGATCGCTTCAGTATGGAGTGATTTGATCATCAATAATTCATCGGCTACTTCAGCCGTATACGGCAGCAACTCACTCAACCACAAACCCGATTGTCCGTGTTGTTGAAACTTGAATGGAGATCCGGCCAACGGGATGTTGGTCTGATGTCCACTCATCCCGGTCAAGCGTTGACCTTGACGTATCGAATCGGGAAGTTGTTGGCCGTGCAATCGGTTCAGTTCAGGTTTGTAATCGAACAAATCATGTTGAGACGGCCCACCACTTTGGAACAAAAAAATCACCCGCTTGGCGCGCGGCGGATGATGCAACGCGGTCAATACGCCTCTACTACGATCGTCGTTTACCAGTGGCTGTCGCAGTGGTCGATCTGTGTGATGATTGGCAGCGGAATCGATACCATCGGCGCGTAACAATTGTGCCAATGCCATGCTTCCCAACGCACCGGGAAACCAGCTCAACATTCTGCGTCGGCTCCACAATAACTCAGTATCAAATCCGGTACACATCGACATGGAAAGGTTACCTTTTTGTTAAGCTTTCATCGAAATTCATGATGGTCAGCGTGACCGTTGTCCATGCGGCCAGTTCCGCTTGATCATCAGTACTGATCGGGCTCTCACCCACACTCAACAGCTCTTCGGCGGCGCTCGAATCCGTTTCAAAACGGTTAATTTCCGTTTCGTACAACCTTAGCAAAATATTTGTCTCCGCTTCATTAGGACGGCGACTTGTAAGTGCACGGAACAACACTCGAATCATCTCATTAGGATTTTTGGCATGAGTCTTCATCCATCGTTCGCTCAACTTGCGAGCGGCTTCGACGAATTGAGTTCCATTTAACAGCACCAAACCTTGCAGTGGTGATGAGGTTTGTGCTCGTTTGACCTGACACACATCCCGCGTTGGGCCGTCAAGCACGATCATAGCTGGTGAAACGGCGGTCCGTTTCCAATAGGTGTAAACGCTGCGACGATACAGGCCCGATCCACTGCTCCGCGCCAAGGGGGCAAACGCCAGTTCTAAATCGTAGGGGCGTACCGGCGGCCCGCCAATTTTATCGACCAACAAACCACTCTGCCGCAACACGTGATCTCTGAGCATTTCAGCTGACAAAGGATGGGAAAGGGATCGTCCCCACAGATCATTATTCGGATCGCGTTGCCTTGTCGCTAGGGTGGCTTGCGACGATTGGCGATAGGTTAGCGACATTGCCATTTGTTTTAAGCAACGTTTAAGATCCCAATCTCGTTGCAAATCGAGGGCCAACCAATCGAGCAACTCCGGATGGGTCGGCGGTTTCGATTGATGGCCAAAATCTTCAGGTGTTCGCACGAGCCCGTTGCCCATCATGTTCTGCCACAACTGATTTACAATCACCCGCGACGTTAAAGGATGCTGCGGGGCAACCAACCACTTGGCCAGATCCAATCGATTGGGACTGCGATCCGAATTGCGGCCGGCCGACATATCAATCGGCGGCAAAATTGCGGGAACATTCGGCTGAACCCGGGAGGTTGGCGAATCATAGGCACCCCGATCTAACACGTATGTGTCACGAACTCCAGGGCTTTCGCGCATCACCATGATGGCCGGCAGTCGATCATAAAACGCGTTGAGATCGGTTTTGCATTGCCGCAACTCAGCCGCGAGCTGTTTCGCCTGAGGGTCGATAACCGACCGATAGTACCCTTTTAATTCATTGCGCAAATGGGGATGGAGTGATTCGTCTGGCGTTTTAAGTGAGTCAGTGAGACTTGAGCCGTCAAATAATTGGCGCACCTCAATCGGAGTCAAGCAGCGATCAAAAATCTGCAGACTGGCCAGCTTTCCATCGGTAAAACCACGATCACGAAACCGAGCCCCCAACACCAGTCGATCCGTTCCCGATCCAAGAATCGTCCGGGTCAAACCGTCTCGAATGATTTCCAATTCTTGGCATTCTCCATTCAGATAAATTTTCAAACCTGCAGCCCGGCTGCTGCCATCGTAAGTGATGGTGACTGTCAGCCATCGATCGGTCGGCACAACATCGGTCGTTTGAACACAAATCGCATTGCCCGGCCAAAAGTGAATCAGTGCCACTGACAAGCGACCCTTTTCGATCAACAACTGATATCCTCGACTGGCCGAATCAGTCCATGCTCGAGAACAATGAAAAATGACGTTTCGATCAATCGTATCGCCAGCGGGTTGGGGGGGAATCCAAATCCGAGTCGAAATCGAAAAGGGTTGCTCGCGAGAAAACCGACCGGCGGGTACTGCGATTTCGTCATCTCCGGTAAATTGAATGATGGCGTTTTCAGAATCGGTCGGTTGGGTGCGAACTTCAACGGTTAAATCCTCATCGACAGGATCTTTGTTTGACTGCGTTTGACTCACTCGATCCAAAACATTCGCGTCCGCAACAACTTCAGCGCTCCCGGAATCGGGTTCTTGGCTGTGTATTTTCCCGCGTCGATTGTCGCCAACAGCAATCGTGGCCGGGTCGATCTCATAAATCATGCCAACCACTGGTTCGGAGGCCAGGCTCGCTCTGGTTTCGGTCTCGCGCAGCCACTGGAAAAATTCCGAGTAAACGTCATCCGAGTCGGTCGTGTGGAAATACTTATCCCTGTTCATTTCCGCTTGAGTTTGTTTGGATTGCAGCTCGGCCAGAGTTTGCCGTTGTCCTTCATCCATCAAAGTCATCGCGGGTGTCGGAACGGCGGCGGCATCAAAGAAGGAGTAAAGACCCGATTCGTCGACATTGTTAAAAAAAGCAAACATCTGGTAATACTCGTCGATCGATAACGAATCGAATTTATGGTCATGGCAGCGAGCACACTCGAAGGTCAATCCCATAAAAGCCATACTCACGGTATGCACGCGGTCGGCCACATACTCCACTCGAAACTCTTCTTCGACACTCCCCCCTTCGACTTTTTGGGGATGCAAGCGATTAAATGTGGTTGCCAGTACCTGACGATCGGTAGCGTTTGGTAGTAGATCACCGGCCAGTTGCTCGATCGTAAATTGGTCAAATGGCTGATTTTGATTAAACGCATCAATCACCCAATCCCTCCAAGGCCACACGAAACGGTCTCGGTCGACCTGGTAACCGTAGGTATCACTGTAGCGAGCCAAGTCCAACCACCAAGTGGCCATCCGTTCTCCATAGGCCGATGACGCCAACAAACGATCAATCGCTCGTTCATAGGCATCATCGGCCGGATCGTTCAGGAAGGCGTCCAGCTCCTCAACCGTCGGTGTCAGGCCAGTCAAGTCCAACGTCAACCGCCGCAGTAATTGCTCTTGGGAGGCGACCGTGGAAAATTCGAGTTCGGCGCGGTGCAATCGATCGGCGATGAAGTGATCGATTGCATTAACCGAGGGAGTTATCTGATCGAGTTGATCAGTCCAGGCATCGGGAAATTCAGGAACGACTTGAGGAACGGGCGGTATCAGCGACCAGTGAGGTTGCCAAGTCGCTCCTTGTTTGATCCAGCGACGGATGACGTCAATTTCTGCGGCCGACAATTCGATTTTGGCCGAAGGGGGTGGCATTTGCAGGTCAGCATCAGAGGTCGTTATCCGCTTTAGCAATTCACTCGATTCCGGATCACCGGGAGATAGCAGGTCGATTGCGGCGGACAAATCATCCAATCGCAGGTCGGCTTCACGATAGTTGCGATCAGGACCGTGACACGCGAAACAGCGATCTGATAAAATCGGCCGGACATCACGTTGATAATCGATCGCATCGTCATCATTTGCCGTTTCATCGTTTTCCTTTGAGGAAATCACCGAGCCGTCGGTTGTTGGTAGACCGGTCGTGGCAGCTCCAATAATTTGATCGGATGCCGAAAGCAAGACGACTAACAACGCCAATAACCAATTTCTGCTGCGGCATTTATTTTGCATAAGCACGTTAATCAATTTCCGGTTCGCTTCAATAACTTTCGGCCATGTCACGGGCATGGTAACTGCTGCGGACAAACGGACCGCTGGCAACTTTTTTGAAACCCAACGATTTAGCAGCTTGGCCCAGCCAAGCGAACTCTTCTGGTTTGACGTACCGCACAACAGGCAGGTAGCGATCGGTCGACGGTTGCAGATATTGTCCCAATGTCAACAGATCACAACCGACGTCTCTGAGGTCGCTTAATACTTCAAACAATTCTTCCGTCGTTTCGCCCAACCCCAACATCAAACCCGACTTGGTTTTGATCGCCGGATTGGCTTGTTTCACTCGTCGCAACAACTCTAAGGTCCAGCGATAATCTGACTTGGGGCCACGGACTCGCCGGTAAAGTCTTGGAACGGTTTCTACGTTGTGGTTGAAGACTTCCGGGGCGGATTCGATGACGCGATCGAGAGCGGATTTGGATTGCACAAAATCGGGAGTCAAGACCTCGACGGAAGCACCGGTTCGTTGACGCACCGCCACCACACATTGATAAAAATGATCGGCACCCCCGTCCGGCAAATCATCGCGGGTAACCGAGGTGATAACCACATGCTTCAGTCCCAAGCGAGCGGACGCTTCGGCCAAGCGTTCTGGTTCATCCGCCTCCAACCCATCCGGGCGACCGCGGCTGACCGCACAAAAGCCGCAGGGTCGGGTGCAAACATTCCCCAAAATCATGAATGTAGCGGTTTGTTGAGAGTAACACTCCATTCGGTTGGGACATTTGGCGTTTTCACACACCGTTTCCAAACGCAACTCTTCCAACAATTTGGTTGTTGATCCGACTTGATTGCCCAGCGGTACATTTCGTTTCAACCACTTGGGAAGACGGCGATTGGATTCCGGTTGCAGCGATACCGTAGAGGCTCCTCCGACGCATCCACCACCGCTGCCGCAGCCAGAACCGGAATTGGAACTGGAGACCACCGACTGAGGAATGATTGGCAATTGATTCATTGTCTAATTATGTCTTTCAATATCTTTCAAAAAAATGTGATACCTCAGCTTAAAGCTTCAGGCATTCTTCCAGAGGCTGTCAACTTAGTTTGTAGCAAGAAAATAGCAGCTCACGATTTGCCCGTAATTAACCCTTTGCGTTTCACTGCTGCAGGGCTTCCGATCCGACTCCTGATTTGCGTGAAGCACTTCAAAACCGGGGATAGTTTACGTTGGCAGGGCGATTGGACCTGGCGAATGCCAACGAATTGATCCACCAACGGATTATTGGATACGGAAATACGGATTGTAATTGCCGACTTTGCCCACCCTATCTGCTACCTACGGCCTACTTCTCTGATTCTACATCGTCGATTTGAGATAATTATAGTCGATAAAACTGACCTGAACGACCGGATAATTGTCCCTTTGAATGTTAATCGGCGGAATTCCAAGCAGTGTGCTGACCAATTCCTGGTAAGCCAATAAAAAAAATCATGAGGAAATATCGGATTGTTGGGCACAATTTGTCAGTAAACGTGCCTTTGGTGAAAAAAATGTCTATTCTGGTTAGGGTCGCTCTTGCCATTCCAAAAATAATGCAATACAATTGCACCAGCGACAGTTGTTCAGTTAAAGTTTACATGAAAAAGAGTCGTTTTAACCGAAAAGGGCCATCCGTCCCCTCAATTCCCGATATCACATTTTCATCGGCAGGGGGATGACAATCATGCTTGTGGACGGCAATGAAGGTATCTATCCATTAATAAAATTACAAAACTGACCAATAACAACCTTAAGACAAACACCGGGTCGAAGACTTCATGAGCCAAATCTCGATTACTCGTGATGAAGTGCCGAATGGATCGGCTGCCTTTGCGTTGCCAAGCTGGCAACGTTGGGGCGATTCGTTTGGCTTGATTGCGTCCGTGGGATGTGCGATACATTGTGCAGCGATTCCTGTATTGCTCGGTTTGCTGCCAACGTGGGGATTGAGTTGGATCGCCGATCCGATTTTCCATCAAGCGATGTTTGTAATCTGTTTCGCTTTTGCGGTAATTGCCTTCTTGCCTGGCTTGCGAAAGCACGGCAAATTTCATCCTTTGACAATGGGTTGTTGCGGGTTGGTGCTGATTGGTGCGGCAGCGTTTTGGGGAGAGCAATATTGTTGCGACTCGGCGACTGACTCCCTCTCCAACCCACCGTCGATTCATGCCCGTTCGTCGCTTGTGTTGTCACCCGAACGGGAACTGCCTGCGCCTGGCGACTCAAACGCTCGACTTCCGATCGAAACGTCGATTGTCAAAATGCCGTGCCTTTGCAGCGTGGCAAAAGAATGCGGTGACACGACGGTCCAATGTCAACACGAAAGTAAATTCATTCGGGTGGCAGTTGCTACGGCGGTGGTTCCAGCGATTGCCGGGATTGAAAACGAATCATCATCAATGGTCAGTGACCGAGGAACTGGTTCGCAAATGTCGAGCTGGTTCATTTTGATGATAAAGATGTTGACTCCTGCTGGAGGAATTGTCTTAGTCATGGCACACTTGTTTAATCAGCGACTCAGTTGTTGCCGCTCTTCCAGCTGCGGCCATGATCGACTCAATTGACCACTTGGCATCGGTGCAATTTCCGTTTAGGTTGATGGAGATTCATAAAGTCAAATAAGGTCCATTCTTACATTTCAGAATATTGGGGGATTCGATCGATGCGCGCCGTTTGCTTTGAAGAAGTTGGTCGAGTCAAACTGATTGATTTGGCCGATCCGCAGCTGATCGATGACGATGATGCCATCGTTGAGGTCGAGGTTGCTGGTTTATGCGGTAGTGATCTTCATCCGTTTTTTGGACGGGAAAGTGGACTCGATCGGCACACCGTCATGGGCCATGAAATGGTGGGTAAGATTGTCGCCTTGGGAGAACAAGCCGCCCAAGTTACCGATCCCAACCAGCAGGTGCTGGAAATTGGCGATCGGGTCTACATGCCTTTTTCCACCAGTTGCGGCAGTTGTTTTTATTGTCGATTGGGCCTGACGGCTCGTTGCGAAGGGGGCCAATTGTTTGGCTGGCGGCAGGCGGGAAAAGGATTGCACGGCTGCCAAGCGGAATTTGTGCGGATTCCGCTGGCCAAAGGAACGTTGTTGAAAATACCTGAGGGGATCGACGCCAATCAAGCCCTGTTGTTGGGAGACAATTTTTCCACCGGGTTTTACTGTGCCGAAATGGCCAATCTGCAACCGGGTGGTGTGGCGGCGGTAATCGGTTGCGGCACGGTAGGACAATTGTGTTTGCAGGTGGCAGCCAAAATGGAGTGTCGCAACCTGTTTGCGATCGATCCGGTTCCCTCCCGCAGGGTGGCCGCTGAACGATGGGGAGCGATCCCGTTGAGCCCTGAAGAGGCACCGGCGGCGATTGCCCAAATCAACGGCGGTCGGGGATGCGATGCCGTGATGGAACTGGTCGGTTTGCCCGATGCA
>JBGTHU010000526.1:0-2245 GCA_041745975.1 Mariniblastus sp. | reverse complement strand
TTATGCAAGGTCGCGGGAGGCCAGGAAGATCGGGGCCATTGGATGGAAACGGTAGACGAAGCATCTACCAAGAGGTTCGTCGCAATTTCCTCTCGCCGATGATGTTGGCGTTTGATACCCCGATCCCCTTCAATACCATCGGTCGACGTACTGAATCGAATGTTCCAGGGCAAGCATTAATTCTGTTGAACAGCCCCTTCGTTCATCAACAAGCAAAGATCTGGGCTCGGCGAGCGATACAAGAGGAATCGGATCCACAGCAAAGAATTGTGGGACTGTACCGGCAGGCCTTTGCGCGATCACCCAACGAGTTTGAAATCCAACAAGCCTTTCAGTTTATGCAACAGCAAGCTAACATTTTCAATGTTGATTTAAAAACGGATTTTGACAACGTTGACATTTGGACTGATTATTGTCACGTTTTATTCAATGTGAAAGAGTTCATTTTTTTGAGGTAAGCTCCATGGGAAACAATCAATCACATCATTGCAGGCAATTTCGGCGACCTGGGGTCAGTCGTCGGCAAGTACTGAATGACATTGCGTGTGGATTTGGTGCGATTGCCTGCACAGCCCTGGCACCGGAATTCGGTCAAAGTCAACTGTTTGGATGGGATGATCATCAAAATGGCAATCGGAAATTTAATGGGATGCACCATCCGGCGAAAGTTCGCAACGTGATATTTTTGTATATGGACGGCGGACCCTCTCAAATCGACACCTTCGATCCAAAACCGCTGCTGGAAAAGGAAGCGGGCGAACCGTTCAAGATGAAAATTGAACCGACGCAATTCAACAATATCGGCACCACCATGCCCAGCCCCTGGAAATTCCAACAATATGGCCAGAGCGGGATACCGGTCAGCCAACTGTTTCCACATGTTGCACAGCATGTCGATGACCTGGCCATAATTCGATCGATGCAATCCGATTTTTCGGAGCATACCTCAGCGAACTATTTTTTGCATACTGGGAATGGCTTCCAAGGCCGCCCCAGCATGGGAGCTTGGGTCGGATATGGCCTGGGCAGCGAGTGTCAGGATCTGCCTGGTTTTATTGTATTGAACGGAGGCTTAATTCCACCTGGAGGGATCGACTGTTTCAATAGTGGATTTTTGCCAGCCAGTTTCCAAGGATCGATTTTTCACCCTGAAGAAAATCCGCTTCCCCACGTGCGTCCGTTGGAGCCTGCGATGGATCATCAACAGAATAAATTATCGCTACTGCAACAACTGGATCGGTATTCTCAAGAGGCATCAGGTCAAGTCAGCAAAATTGAATCGGCTATCGCCAATTACGAATTGGCATTCCGTATGCAAACCGCAGTGCCAGATTTGGCCAGCCTCAGTGATGAAACTGAATCGACGAAAGAAATGTATGGGATTAACACCAATACTAAAGGTGCCGCAATTTTTGGTCGGCAATGCTTGATGGCCCGACGCATGATTGAAAAAGGTGTACGATTCATTGAGCTGACTTGTCCCTCGCTGGGCCATGATCGCTGGGATCAACATGACAACCTGAAACAGGGACACGCTGACAACGCATTGGCCGTCGACCAACCCATTGGTGCGTTGATAACCGATTTGAAACAGAGGGGTTTGTTTGAAGAAACTCTGATCGTTTGGTCGGGTGAATTCGGGCGGACACCATTTGCCCAAGGCAGCAATGGTCGCGACCATAATCCGTTTGGATTTTCATTGTGGTTGGCTGGGGGCGGAATCAAAGGTGGTACCGTGTTTGGTGCCACCGACGAATACGGATACAAGGCGATTGAAAACAAATTGCAAATTCACGACCTGCATGCCACGATGCTTCATTTGTTGGGGATTGATCATCTACAATTGACCTACCGTTGGAGCGGTCGCGACATGAGATTGACAGATGTGCATGGAAACGTCATCCATCAAATCTTAACCTGATAAATTTTACATGGTAAAAAACATCGAAGACGCTCAGGAAAGCAGCATTCAGAAGAGACGATTGGGGCGTACGAATTTACAGGTGAGCCCTCTTTCGCTGGGGGGACTGTTCACTTCATCGCTGGCCGGCGGAATCGCTGAAACTAAACGAATTCTTCGTCGTGCATCTGAGTTAGGGATTAACTTCTTGGATACTGCACCAGCCTATGCCGACAGCGAACGAGTTGTCGGTCAGGCCATGTTAGGCATGGAAAATCATTTTATTGTTTCGACAAAACTAGGTGGTCGCCCCGTCCCGTTCGATCCGCAAGATCGAAGCGGCTT
>JBGTHU010000525.1:0-2861 GCA_041745975.1 Mariniblastus sp. | reverse complement strand
TCGGTATTTCGGCACTTTCTTTAACTGATCACTGTTTGGTCAGTTCATTACCCCCCTTTGAAAATCTATACGATCCCGCCACGCCTTCAGGGTTCGTTACTCCCTTTTCTTTTCAGGGAGGTCTTCAAGAATTCTCCGTTGTTCGTTGTTATTTTTCAAGGTGTGCCGTGACGTCAAGTTTGTCATCTACTAAAACACGTAGCGTTTGTCCTTTTGCGCCAGCAACAAGTTTAATTTCTCGACTAAAACACTCCCCGTCAACTGTCTCAAAATCCAATGTGACATTCTCAGGAAATTTGTTACCAAATAGTCGCTCTGCTGTATGAAATCCCGCTCGCTTACCATCTCCAACAACACCAAATTCAAAAGACTTCCCATTGCCTGATAAAATTACATTCTTTAGGTTATTGCCGGTTCGGTTTTCCACAAGAATTCGCATTGAATTATCATTGCATCCAATCGTTAAAATGAACAACAAAAAAATGAATGATTGTGTGTTGGCTAATCGCATGTCTTTTCCTTTCTTAAAAGTCAACTCCATTGGCGATAGCCACAGGTTTCATATGATTTTCATAAGCTGGTTTTTCTCTCCCTACCTCGCCATGATATGAAGTCATAATACCAAGTTTGTATTCTTCTTCCTGGGTTAGGTTCGTGTACTTTTTTTGTGGATACAGGGGCTCAAGCACACCGGATGTACGCCACAAAGCGTAAGAAAACTTGACATTGGATGGTATTTTATTTTCGAATGTTGTGCCCAGAACGGAAAAGACCATTTCAACTGGATCAAATAGACCCAAAAAATTCACCGGAATCTTCGTGAACAGCCGATGCGATTCACCAGTGCATAGACAGCCGTAATAATCTAGCCAGTCAGCAACCTCAACCGCAGCGACAGCTCCACGACTCCAACCCACAAGATTTATCTCAAGTTCTTCACAATTATCTTTTTTCTCGCAAAAATCTGAACAGATTTGTGCTTTAACCTTACGAATTATGCTGTACATATCACGCCCCAAAGCGCCATTCCAAAATTGCCCAATTGCCCAGTTGCCTGTTCCTGGTCCACCCCAGTAGTGCTTTTCTTCAGATGTCTCTGAATAGAATTGGTAAACATTCGAATAGCCAGTTTTAATTTTTGGGTGGGCATCTTCTGACTCGTCAGCCCATGTACCGTCGATTGCGTAGACCTCCCTCCCATTGCTATCAACACCTACCCCCACAAAATACCCCTTGAACAAACTCATTCCATCGACATATTCCAGTGGATCAGTCGAAATGAACTCGGCGGTGTGGGGGTTGTAGTATCTGGCGCGTAACAACGATCGGATGCGGTTTGCCGGAAACGAGTTGTTATCAGGTGGGGTTTTTCGAGGTTTGAGCGCAGTGTCGGCGGCTGAAGTTGTTGGATTCCTGGTTTGATTCAGTGCGACCATTTTTGAATGTTGACTCCCCGCGCGCGAGAGCGATTTTATGGTGGGCCGGCGGTCGAGCCATTGTCGCTAAGTTAATTTCTCTTTTCAATCCGTGACACCGCCGACGAACTCTCGTTCTAGTTCTTCGATCTGCTGGAGATACGAATTGTATTCTTCGCTTCCGGTTTGAGAGAAATTCAAATTTTTGAAAGCCCCTGTTAGTTTCAGAAAGAACGTATTCGCTTGAGCTTTATTGGAAAACCGATACTGCCGATCGATTAATCGCTTACATAACAAGAACATTTTTTTCTGACGATCCATCGGCACCGTCACATCGACGGGGTCAAAAGCGTTCTGTTGTAAGAAAACCATGTCCAAAAATTTGGCTTTTTGATAGATCGAGAAATCATCCAATGTGATTCCCTCTTCGCCGGTCACCTGCATCATTTGGGCGATGTCGTTTCCTGTCCGAAGCAGTTGATGCAAACGGGAAACCGACTCGGTCCAATTGGGTTCTAAATTTTCATCGAACCAGCTTTGTAGTTGTTCTCGGTAACGCGACCAAGAAATCAGCGGATCGATTGCCGGATAGAATCTTTTGTAGGCTCGATCGTAAGAAAGCGCCAGAAAGCATTTCACCGTGGCCAACGTTGATTGGGTCACGGGCTCTTCAAAGTTTCCTCCGGCGGGAGAGACGCTGCCGATCAAGGTCAAGCTGCCCGTTGATTTATCTGGCAATGACAAGACGCCGGCGCGTTCATAGACCGACTTGATCCCCGAATCGAGGTAAGCCGGAAACGCTTCCTCGCCTGGAATCTCCTCTAGTCGACCGGATGTCTCTCGCATCGCTTGAGCCCAGCGTGACGTTGAATCTGCCAGCAACAGCACGTCCAATCCCATTTGGCGGTAATATTCCCCCAGCGTAATTCCGGTGTAAATCGACGCCTCACGTGCCGCAACGGGCATGGAGGACGTATTGCAAATGATGATCGTGCGATCCATCAGTTTTCCTCCGGTACGTGGATCGACCATTTCGCCAAATTCGTGAATGGTTTCTACCACTTCTCCGGCTCGCTCGCCGCAAGCAACCACGATCACGATATCGACCGCCGAGTACCGAGCTATCAATCCCTGGGTCACGGTTTTACCGGCGCCAAAGGGGCCGGGGATGCAAGCCGTTCCGCCACGAGCAATCGGAAAAAAGGTGTCGATAATCCGCATCGTGGTGGTCACGGGTTGGTCGGGGAAGAGCCGCTTTGCCGTTTGGTTTCGCAACATGATACTGGGGATCGATCGGCGAACCGGCCATTGCTGAGTCATCGTCCATTCGATCTCCTTACCGTCTCGATCTTTCACTCGGACAATGCGATCGTTGACTGTGGCGGGCCCTGAATGGACGGAGATCACTTCGACGTATCCGTTTAAATCAAACGGGGATAAAATTTT
>JBGTHU010000524.1:0-8480 GCA_041745975.1 Mariniblastus sp. | reverse complement strand
TGAAACCAGAGTGGCTTGACCACAACCAATCACCCAATCGATTGGCGCTGGCCAAGTGGTTGGTCGATCGCGATAACCCTTTGACGGCCCGGGTAATTGTCAATCGATATTGGGAACAATTGTTCGGGCGCGGTATCGTTTTGACCAGTGAAGATTTTGGGATTCAAGGTGACTTGCCGACCCATCCGGAGCTGTTGGATTATTTGGCTGTCGAATTTATGGACAATGGGTGGGACAATCGAGCGATCTTAAAGCAGATCGTGATGTCGGCCACCTACCGACAAAGCTCGCTGGTGACCCCTGAAAAACAGGCTGTCGATGGAGCCAATGTGTGGTTGTCGCGAGGGCCCCGCGTGCGGGTTTCGGCGGAAACCGTTCGTGATCAAACCTTGTTCGTTGCGGGCTTGCTCAGTCGCAAAATGTTTGGCCCACCGGTGCGACCACCGGCTCCCGACTTGGGCCTCAAGGCAGCTTTTGCCGGTGATATCACCTGGCATGAGAGCGAGGGTGAAGATCGCCGTCGACGAGCGATCTATACCCAATGGCGACGCTCCTCACCCTACCCTTCGATGGAGACGTTTGACATGTCCAACCGGGAAGTCTGTGATTTGCGACGAATCAACACCAACACCCCATTGCAAGCCTTGGTGACCCTGAACGATGAAGTCTATATCGAGGCGGCCCAAGCCTTGGCCCAATTGATGGTTGACAACCGAGACGATCCGACGGAAATCGCCAGCATCGGATTGCGGCAAGTCTTGATTCGCCACCCTGCAAACGAAGAATTGGAGATGTTGGTTGAACTGTTTAACGATTGCCGTCAGCATTACCTCCAATTTCCTGACGATGCCCGCCGACTGGCAGGGTTGAAAATGGCAACCGAGTCAAATGCTGCCGACGATTCCATCAATGAATCTTCAGCACGCCAAGTTGCCGAATTAGCGGCTTGGACCACCGTGGCCAATGTCATGCTGAATTTAGACGAGTTTTTTCAGAAACGATAACCAGGACACTCGAATTTACGAGCGGAAATCGCGCTCTCCGGCAGCCTCCATTTCGCCGCTTGAACCCGTTTATCAAAACCCAAATTGGTAACCATGAATAATTTCAACCCTTTCCAAAACGCATCGCTCTCTCCTTTGCACAACACGCGTCGGCACTTCATTCAGAATTGCCCGTTGGGTTTGGCTGCCGTCTATCTCAGCAGTCAACTTGGTGGTAGTGCGTTAGCCAACAACTTGCCACCGCGCGGTAAACTACGACACGAGGGGGAGTTCAATTTCAGCTCAACCAACCCAACGGCCAAACAGGTGATCTTTATCCATTTGGCCGGTGCCCCTCCGACGTTGGATATGTTCGATCCCAAACCAGCACTCAATCAATGGGATGGTAAAGACTGCCCCGATGAGTATTTGGCCGGTAGAAAGTTTGCTTTCACAGCGGGGACTCCCAAATTGCTCGGTTCGCCAAGAACGTTCAAACAGTACGGGGAGTCGGGGATGTGGATGTCGGATGCACTCCAACATTTACCCTCAATCGCCGATGAGTTGTGCATGGTCAGATCGATGTACACCGACCAGTTCAATCATGCTCCGGCGGAACTGATGATGTTGACCGGTTCACCTCGCCAGGGACGACCATCGATGGGAGCCTGGGTGACCTACGGCTTGGGAACGGAAAACGAGGACCTGCCCGGTTTTATTGTGCTCAACTCCGGCGGGACTCAACCAAGTGCCGGCAAGAGTGCCTGGGGAAGTGGTTTTTTACCTTCGGTCTTTCAAGGGGTGCAGTGTCGTTCGACCGGCGATCCGGTTCTTTACGTGAGCAATCCCGACGGCATGCCCTCGGACGTGCGCCGCAAGACGATCGATACCATCAATCGATTGAATCATTTGCAGATGGAAGAACTGGGGGGGGCCGAAACCGCAACTCGCATCGCCCAATATGAATTGGCTTACCGGATGCAAACTTCCGTCCCTGAGGCGATGGATATCACTCGCGAGGCGCAGGAGACGATCGAGGCCTATGGGGCCAAGCCTGGCGAGGCCAGCTTTGCCAACAATTGCCTGCTGGCCCGGCGATTGGTCCAGCAAGGGGTCAGGTTTGTACAGCTTTTCGATTGGGGCTGGGATTTCCATGGTACCGATCCGGCCACGGGACTCACCGACGGGCTGACCAATAAGTGTGCCTTGATGGATCGACCGGTGACCGCATTGATCAAGGATTTGAAGGAACGCGGGTTGTTGGATGATACGCTGGTGATCTGGAGTGGTGAATTCGGTCGCACGCCGTTCCGCGAAGGCCGTACCGCCGCCAGTAGTATCCTGGGACGGGATCACTATCCCGATTGCTACTCGATGTTTATGGCGGGTGGCGGTGTCAAATCGGGACTGGTCTACGGAGCGACCGATGAATTGGGTTTCTCAGTTGCCGAAAACCCAATGCATGTTCACGATTTTCAGGCGACCGTGTTGCACTTGCTGGGTTTCGATCACACTCAGTTGACTTATCGGTTCCAGGGACGCGACTTTCGGTTGACCGACGTGCATGGCGAAGTGGTACCGGCTTTGCTGGCATAACGTCGCAACTTCCAATTGCTTGGCACACCCATGTGCGAACATGGAAGAAACATTTGGGCCTTGGGGGATAAAGGACCCTCAGGGTGATGGATTATTCCAGAACTTCTACTTTTTCGGGTAATTCGTTTAATTTCGGTGATGCCGATTGCCGATTTATCCAATGATTGTAAGACCCAGGAACCATGACGGTGCTTCGGTGCCGTTCCCAAAATTGAAGGAGATTGACTCCATGTTTCACCGTTTTGTTTTATTTGCCGCCGCCGTCGGGTGCAGCTTGATCGCTAGCTCCGACCAGCAAGCAAAGGCTCAAGAGCCGATGGCTTTTGCTGCTGCGGGCAATGGCCAAGGAGCCTACGGAGCGAATTGGGGGGGCCATTACGGGTCCCGCAACATGAATCGCTTCTACCACTATCCCTATGTGACCTACCCGCAAAACTACTGGGGAAATGAGTACTATCGCAGTGCCGACAGCATGTACCACCGATATCCACCGGAAATGCGAATTCCGGTTTACAACAAACATTGGCACAACTACTATCCGACACCCCGCCGCTATCACTGGGGACACCACTTTCTTACCGACGTGTTTTAGGGAATCCCGCTATCCCGCTTAGATCAACAGACCTCGTAATGTTACGAGGTCTTTTTTTTGGTAACGCTGATAATTTGGCTAATAATCTGGTTGAAAATCTGTCTATTCAAAAAAACAAAAGCTAAAACGATCTTGTGAACGGTTTAGAATAACGTTTGCCGGTCGCCCACCAGAAGGCCGCCCGAGAGGTTCGAAACCAGCCAGATATTATTCGAGGAACAGCGAATGCCCAATGGATTGACTCCCACCGATCAATCGCTACTGTTGCCAAACGATTTTCAGCAAGCGGATTTGTTCGATCGTCGGTTGCGCAAATTGGCTCGGCATCTTCGTCGATGGCCGACCAAACGCGGTATCACTTGCTTTCGAGTTTATGAGAAAGATATTCCCGAAATTCCGCTGGTGGTCGATCGCTATGAAGGCTATTTGCACTTGACCGAATATGAACGGCCCCATGACCGAAGTCCCAATCGTCATGCGGCCTGGCTGGAGTTGATGAGACTGCAAGCGGCGGAATCGCTGGAAGTGCAGCTTCCGAATGCAATTTTGAAGACCCGCATCAAATCGGAGCAGGCAAATCAATATGAAAAAATGGCAAACTCGGGAACATTGCTACCGGTTCAGGAATTGGGATTGACGTTTCTGGTCAATTTGACGGACTACATTGACACGGGCTTGTTTTTGGATCATCGCCCTTTGCGGAAACGAATGCGCGAGGAAGCGAAAGGGAAGTCAGTTTTGAATTTGTTTGCCTATACCGGTTCCTTTTCAGTCTATGCTGCGGCGGGTGGCGCGAAATCGACAACGACGGTCGACCTGTCAAAAAATTATCTGAATTGGGCCCAGAAAAATTTCCAGGCCAATCAGCTGCCACTGGATTCACACCGTTTCATCGCCAGTGATACGATCGAATTTCTGCGTCGATCGGTTGCCGATCAAGTTCAATATGATTTGGTGATTGTCGATCCGCCGACCTATTCCAACAGCAAGAGCCTAGAGAATGACTGGGACGTGCAACGCGATCACGCTCAATTGTTGGATTTGATCGGTCACGTGTTGGCCGAAGCGGGGGTGGTTTATTTTTCGACCAACTTCCGACGGTTCAAATTGGAACAACAACGACTGCAGGGAGTCTTTCGAATCCGCGAGATCAGCCAGCAAACGGTTCCGGAAGATTTTCGCAATCGCAAAATTCATCGCTGTTGGCAGTTGACCAAACAATCACCGGCGATTGTCGACTAATCGATCAGTCCCAATTATTGTTTACGATATTCCTCCAGCCATTGTCGACTTGCGTCGATTAAACGACTGGCGTTGCGACCGGCCTGGGTTTGGGGCCAGGTTTCGTCGCCGTACAAATCGATAATGGCTTGAAATTTTCCAGCCGCGCGAGAGAAGTCATTTTCGGCTTGAGCGGATTTAAACGCGTCCAACAGGTACTCCAATTTTACAGCGACTTCTGCATTGAGTTCGCGGTTCAACCTGTCTGCGAAATAACGGACGGTGTCGAGCGTTTCTTGTTCGGAATCCGCATCGTTGGCCATTGCTGCGGAAAAAAGATTGAACAGGGCCTCGAGTTTCGTCGCCGCGACAGCTTTGTCATCGCCATGGCGGTTCATAATCTCAATAAATTGACGCTCCAAATCGGATAGATTTTGCCCGTCGCGAATTTTGGAACGAGCCTTGATTGTATTCAGCGTGCCATGATGCTGCCGATAATCCATTCCTGCTTGTTGCCATCGTCGGACTTGTTCGGCACGTGAATCATCCGGGTAGTAATCCAGAAACTGTTCAATCGGTTGGAGAATAGTATGGGGCAGTTCACTTCTTGATTCGATTTGAGCAAACAACGTGTCGGCGGGAAGGGGTTCGATCGCTTTCATCGTGCCCCAGACCGCCAATCCAATCACTGCCAACAAGGCCACGGCGATTGCCAATAATTGAATCACGATTGCCTGATTTTTGGTTTCGGGGGCCTGGCGAACCAATCGCTGCTTGCGATATTGTTCGGTCACCGGGCTGTGAAAATCGGTCAAGCGATCTGCGGTCGTATTCTCCAACCGGTAGGGTTGGTCATCGGCCAGGGTAGGGCCTTGATTCACGCGGACCTGTCTTCGAGTATTTCGTTTTGTTTTAGCAGGATTGGTTTTCGCCGGTGGAGGACTGCCGCGATCGATGCGATCCGCTGTTTTTTGATCTTCATTGCTGACCCGGGTCACCACGTCTTTGGAGCGTTTTGCTCGTGGCACGGATTGGGTGCCGATGGCTTTGGTTGATTTGGATTCGGGCTTGGCAAACGTATCAGCTTGACTTGTTTTGATCAGCTCGGCTTCGATTTCGTCCAATTGATGCATTAACGCCAGTGCCGTTGGTACTCGATTTTCAGGTTGCTTGGACATCAATTTGCGGATCAAGCGATCAAGTTGAATGGGCACCTCTGGAACGATTTTGGAAATGCTGGGAGGGGCGACTTTGGTGAGGTTGCGAATCGATTCCTCAAAAGAATTGCTCGAAAACGGCGGCTTGCCTGCCAGCAAGGTGAACATCACAGCTCCTAAGCCATACAAATCACTGCGGGTGGTGACCGGTTGACCTTTGGCTTGTTCGGGACTCATAAAATCGAGCGTACCGATCATGTTGTGGCCCGTGTTCAGCGAATTGCCAAACTGTTTGGCGATGCCAAAGTCGGTAATTTTGACACATTGATGATTCCCCGCTTCATCAATTTGCATCAATAAGTTGCCGGGCTTTAGATCGCGGTGGATGATGCCGTGATCATGAGCATGCCGCAATCCGGCGGCAACTTGTTTGCCAATTTCAATAATTTGTCGCCAATCAAAGCGATGCCCCTTTTTTCGTAATTGGAAGAGGCTGTTCCCATTGACCAACTCCATGGTGAAATAGAGTTTGCCCATTTCTTGGCCAAAGCTCAAGATGCGAACGATGTTGGGATGATTGAGCTGAATTAGCGCGTTGATTTCCGATTCGAATCGATTGCGAAAATGTTGCTCCTGGTTCATCGTTTCGGAGAGAACTTTGAGCGCCTGGATTTCGCCCGATACGGTATCGCGCACGCGATAGACCGATCCCATGCCACCATGCCCCAAAGAGCCGAGAACTTTATACGGTCCAATTTTTTCCAAAACGAATTCCTTGTTAGCGAATTTTAATAAGGCTTTGTTCCCGATCCTGTCTAAATTACCGGGGCAGTTGCCATTGAATGTGAGCTCTTTATTGGTTTATGGAGTCTTGAACCAACCCCTTCAGTTCGTCCATTTCGCTGCTGGCCAGCCGTTGCCCCGTTTGCGAAATCAACCAAAGGATAGCTCCGATTAACAAACAGGTCGGCCATGCCAACAGTGCCCATGGCATTTCCTCCGAAAGATGTTGAGCCCAGGCGATGATCAAAGAAAAAAACAAAATACACCCCAACGACAAATAGCTGAACATGAAAGCAGTCCATACACTGGGGTGGGGGCTGAAGCGTCCAAAAACCATCCGCTCATTGGTTTCCTGGCGGACTTCCAGGTGGAGCCAGGGAGACCAAAAATGCCGCTGTTTACCCGTGATACCGATCATGGCATATTCTGACGCAAATTGCCCTTCCATACGATCGGGCGAATCGGTGACTTGTTGCTTAATCCGCTCGATCACCTCCGACGGCTTGAGTTCGGTTGGCAGCGTGAACGTGGGACGAAATTTAATTGTCGACATTTGACCTCCCTTTTAGGCGAGCTGCAGAGATTCAATTTTCCTCGAAACGGCATGGGAAATCAAGTGACCATTCCGACCGCACGATCCTGCCGCCGACTTTCCATTTTCAGGAGGAAGGGGGGGGTTAAGTGTGACAGATCACGGCGATTAAATTGGCTGACAAGTCGGTTGCATCGCGAATTTGGCCGCTTCAATCCCGGCCAGCCAACCGGTACTGAAGGCGGCTTGGAAATTGTACCCCCCAATGTAGCCGTCCAAATCGAGAATTTCACCTGCAAAGAACAAGCCCGGTTGATGTTTACTGCTCATGGTGCGACTGTCGACGTGTTTCAGGCAGACTCCGCCATGGGTCACTTCCGCCTTTTCGAAACCCAGTGTCCCTGAAACGCCGACGCGGCAGTCCTTCAAGGTTGTCCACAATCTCTGTTGATGATGCTTGGAAATTTCGGCCAGCCGTTGATCGGGAGCGATGCTGGCCAGTTCGAGCATCGTTTCTGCCAAGCGGCGGGGAAACCAATTCGCCACCATGTTGCTGGCCGAACTTCCCCCGACTTGCTGACGCAACGCTTGGAATTCATTATCCAAACTGCTCAATTGTCGCTGAGGTAGGAAATCGAGGGCCAACTCCAAACGACGACGTTGTGGGTGGCTGGCGATCTCTCGACTGACATCCAGCGCAGCCGGCCCCGATAACCCCCAGTGAGTAAACAACAGCGACCCCTGCCGCTGGGCCAACGTTTTTGCTTTCCCCGAACACTCATCGGTCGTAAATTCTAACACGCGAATGACAACGGGGTCGACAGTGATGCCTTTGAGGGATTGCACCCATCCCGGCGGCAATACGATTGGCGTCAGAGCGGGATAGGTTGGTAAAATCGCATGTTGAAATTGTTCAGCCCACGCATAACCATCCCCGGTTGTGCCACATCCGGGATACGATTTGCCTCCGGTAGTGATGATCAAAGACGACGCTTGCACCGTTAAACGAGGGGTCGAAATTTGAAATCGATTGGTCCGATCTTCCTCATCAAAGGCATTGTTGTTAAGTTCAATCGATTCCACAGCTTGATCGGTTTCAATTTCAGCAGTTGCTTTCGTTGCCAATCGAACCAAAGCATCGCGAACATCGATCGCTCGATCGCTGACGGGAAAGACTTTGCCGGTTGCTTCGACTTTTGTTTTGACTCCTTCGCCCTCCAGCATTTCCACGACTCGTTCCGGAGGAAGGGTTGCCAAAGCCGAATGCAAAAATTTCCCATTTCTACCAAACGCCTTGACGATTTCTTTGCGATCACAGTGATGCGTGATGTTACATCGCGTCCCACCTGACATCAGAATTTTCACACCGAGTTTCCGATTTTTTTCCAGCACCAGAGTCTTGGCACCGCTGGCCGCCGCCGCCGCAGCAGCCATCAAGCCCGCCGCCCCAGCCCCAACGACGACAACATCCCAAGAGTTAGTTCGCATCGATCAAAATCATTTCAGTGGTTTAAGGAATTGTCCCGAATTAAGTTCTGTGGTTTGATGGTAGCGGTAGGGCGCGAGCCCTCCGGTTTTTGTAGTAGCGCGCCCTCCCGTTTGTTGTGACATAGGTC
>JBGTHU010000523.1:0-3227 GCA_041745975.1 Mariniblastus sp. | reverse complement strand
GGCGTGCATGGCAACCGATATCTCTCCATCCGGTTGGGCGATGCATTCCCCTCGTACCACCTCCTCCCCTTCACCAACAGTGCGGGCCGCCGTGACTTGAGCCCTTGAATGAACCCTTCAATCATATGATTAGCATGAGCGATGGTACTCTGCATCACATAGGTCGTGCGGTGGGCCATGCCGATCAAGCCAATTTCTTTCCGAATCTCAGCTTTCCCTTGAATCGCTTTGCCGTATTGAGCCATATCAGAAATTTGGCCGAAGAATCCAGAAGTGCAAGCCTGACCACCGGTGTTGGAGTAGACTTGCGTATCCAGCACCAGGACTTTAATCGGTTTACCACTCATCATCATCCGAGAGAGATTTTGAAAGCCGATATCATACATTGCTCCATCGCCCCCGACCGCCACAACGGGAGGGCACAACTCCCACTCGTTGTCGGTAAATTGATGCCAATTGAAATAGGCGAGTTCCGCCGGAGTCTTCCGCGAATCGAATTCCCCTTTCAGTTCCAATTCCGCTTGGCGGATTGTTTTGAAACCATCTGCCATTTTTTGCATGTGGCCTTCGAACACTCCCATGGCCAATGAAGTCGAATCTTGAAACAAATGATTCGACCATGGAAAAGGGTAGGGGTTGAATGGGTAGGTACTTCCCCAAACGGAAGAACAACCGGTCGCATTGAGCATCCCCATACGCGCGCGGCCCCGTCCCGTTTGACCTTCCACATATTTCCAATGGAGTGTTTTCAGATCCGCCACCCAGCGACTGACGGTTCTCAACCACTGAGGATCGATCGGTTCACCGCCGCCGGCTCGTTCGGCCTGTTCCGCGATGCTGGCCAGAGTCAAGTCGGTATTACCCATTTGGTCCAACATGTTGCTGAGGGCTTGAGAATTGCCGACATCGATTTCCTTGACCAATTTCAATTGGATATGTTTCTCCAGCCGTACAATTAAATCTTCCAGGTAATCAACATGCCGTTTGATGCGGGGCTGCATCAAAGCCTCGACCGTGCTGACAAACAAATGCATCACCGTCTTTTCACCGCAACCCAAACAAGCTCCATCGCCGCTGGCAAAGGCCAGGTAATTGTTCTTGTCCAGCAAAATTGTTTGCAGTGCTCCGACACCTTGTTCCAAATCATCGACTCGGAAAAACTTGGAAGGGGTGTTAGGTAAATCGAGCCAAAACTCCCAACCCTTCCGTAATTTCTCGACGCTCTGCGGAGTCTGTCTAATCGGTCGCAGTGCGTCATCATCACACACGGCCACGCACTCCATACAACCTTTGCACGTGTTCGGATTGACAGTGATACTTAACAATCCACCCGAACCCGGTTCCGCTTGTTCTTTGGCACTGAAATATGGTGCTGACAAAGCAAACTGGAAATTCTGCATGTCTTGTTTGAACCAATCGAGTTCTTGACGCAGTTGGATTCGTTGATCTTCGGGCAATTTGGATTCATCATACGTTTTGTCAATCGCATCCTCGAACAACCACGACACGTTGTCGGTTTCTTGGACCTCGTGGAAAAGCTGGCGGAGGTATCGTTCCGTTTCCCGCACTGCTTTGGGCAGATATTGGATCGGTCGGCCTTGTTTTTTCAAGCGACTGACCACCGTATCAAAGACTTGATTGATATCCGTCACCAAACCCGGAATCGCGGTGTCGGGACAAACGGTATAACAATTTCCACAAGCGGTACAATTCTCGGCGATCCATTCGGGGTGCTCAAAACGAATACCCGTCATGTCGCGAAACAACGTCGTGACCGCCGGGATCACGCTCAACCCGATAAAAGGATCGGTGATGTTGTCATTCCCCATACCGCGAGCATAAAAACTACCGGTCTGTTCCCAAAATCGATGGATATCGGAGGCCGCCATTTGGCTCTGCGGTTGTCGCTTGAGCATCATCGGCAGCTTTGGTTCGGACGTTTTTGGTTGGGCTGGTGCTTCGTCATCTTCGATTGGCCCGTGAGGAACGGACTGGATTTCGCTGAAGCCACGTTTAACCACTCGAAAGTTATCTTCGACGATACGAGCTCCTTTCGATCCGAACTTGGATTGAAGTTGTTGCTTAATTGCCGTTAGCAGCCGTTCATCCGACAGGCCCGCTGCTTGCATGATGGATGACGCGGCAAAGAAAGCTCCTTGAAACGCGATCCCTTGCATTCGCAGCTGAAGATCGGGATCAAAAGCCTCATCGCGAGCGATCTTGAACGCATCCAAATAGTAGAGTTGGATCTTCTTGTTGACGATCATCTCGCGGAACGGCCGTGGGATACTCTGCCAGACCGCTCCTGCCTCCGCCAAATCACTTTGCAAGATCAACACCCCTCCCTCCTTTAATCCAGCCAGTGCGTTCGTGTGATGGAAGACATTCGGGTCGGGAGAGAGAACGACGTCGACGAAAAAATACTCGGAGTTGATGCGGATCGGTTCGGGGGCTGCTGACAGATAGTAAGTGGTTGGTTGGCCTTTCTTTTCGGATCCATATTTCGGGTTGGCTTTGATGTGGTAACCCAACAGATCGAACAGTGTCATCGCCAAATTTTTTCCGGTAGTGATCGCTCCCCAACCGCCGACCGAATGCATCCGCACCGTAATACTCCCCTCGGGCATTAGGTTGGGATTTTCTGAACCGCGGAGAGACAAATTCCGCACATCGGGGTAGCCCGCCTCGATTTGTTCCTGATAGATTCGCTGCTTGGGACTGGTGGGGTGCTCTCGCAAGAAGTCGATCGAAACGTAAAAAAATTTTCGCTGCGGTCCGCCAGGCAGCATATTCTCGATCGCGGCGATGATCCCCTCGGGTTGCAAGTCTCGACTTCCCAGGCCAAAGGAACCAGAATAGAGCAGCGGCGCATCTTCTGGTTTTTGGTAGGTTGCCAATTCAGGATAGACCGGATGTTTTGCGTCTCGTCCATTCTCGATCGAGCGGCTGATCGTGGCGCGGACTTCGCGCATGATCGGTAGTTCAACAGCCAAGGGTTGATCGATCCGCTCCAGCACGGCCACCCCTTTCTTTCCTTGGAGACTATGACTGAGCAAATCCGAAGGGAAGGGGCGAAACATTGTCAAGTCAACGACTCCGACCTTCAACCCTCGCGATTGTCTCAAATAGTCGACTACCGCTTCGGCATTGTAGACCATGCTCCCTTGTCCCAAGATCAAATAGTCGGCATCATCGGCGCGGTAGCTGCGCAGGCGAGCATACCGCCG
>JBGTHU010000522.1:0-14824 GCA_041745975.1 Mariniblastus sp. | reverse complement strand
CTGGAAGAACGGAAAATCAACTACCGCTTGATCGAAAAGAACCCTCAGCGAATCCGCGATCGAGAACACTACGTCCTCGGCGATGCGGCTGAAATCGAAGTCCTTGAAGCCGCCGGCATTCGGGATTGCACTTCCGTGGTGATCACCAGCCACGATGATGACGTGAATGTATATCTCACGATCTATTGTCGACGCTTGCGATCCGATGTGAGGGTGCTGGTGCGAGCCAACCTCGATCGGAATGTTTCCACCTTGCATCGAGCGGGAGCCGACTATGTGATGTCTTACGCCTCGACGGGAGCCTATCACCTATACAACTTGATCCGGCCCGCCAACGTGTTGCTAATGACCGAAGGACTGGACGTATTCCGAGTCCCGATCAAAGGCAAATTGGTCGGCAAGTCATTGGCGGGGATCAAGTTCCGGCAACTCACCGGATGCAATGTGGTGGCAATTGAAACTGACGGAATGATGGACCCGCACCCCGATCCCAATCTTCCATTGCCACAGGGGGCCGATTTGATTGTTGTCGGGGATCATGAATCAGAAGATCGATTGTATCAGCAACTTTCGTAAGGAATTCGACCTCAATCGTTCCAACATTTTGGAAAAGTTAAGTCTCAGGTGCTTCCCGACGAAAGACGGCGACGATATCTTCGGCTGGAACGACAAAGAGTTGGTTGTCGGCTTCGAAATCAACGGGAATCGCACTTTTGGGGTGAAACAAAACTTTGTCATATTGCCGCAGCGGCAAGTCTTCGTCCCGCTCGATTGCTCGGGAAATCGTTACGATGCGACCGGTGATGGTGGGGATTTCAGCGGAATCGGGTAGCGCGATCCCTCCTCGGGTCTCTTTCTTGGGTTCATCTTTTCGAACCAAAACTCTCAAGCCGATCGGTTCAACGTACTCAAAATGGCTACCACGCTTGGCTTTATCCGATGGTTTTTTACTCATATTGATCCGTAAACCCCGTGGTTTTCATTTCTAACAGGATTTTTTCTTGAAAAAAATCATAAAATTCAGATGAAAAACGACAAAAAATGGACGAATTACTGAGTGTGAACTCAATTGATCATTTGTCTATGTCGAATCATAAGTGTATCTTCGGCGGCCAAGGGAGCAAGGGGAAAATCGAATTTGGTTGAAAAACCACGGAAAAAAAGAAATTTGGTCTTGTAAAAAAGTCGATTTGTGGGAGAATCCTGCGGCTTAATATTCAGTGTTTAAGTTCAATGTTTTGATCAATGTTTCGATCAATCTGTCGCCAAAAACTCCCCCTGATTGTGTTGGGGGGCCCGGCTATCTGATTGAATGAGTTATAGGTTATGATTTAGGTGAAAATGTGGCAAGTGAATTAACAGTGGCTCAGCGACAGGAAACAGGGTCGCTGAGAATGAAACGAATGCGGCAAGGAGGGCAAGTTCCCGCAGTGCTGTATGGTGGATCAGAAGGAAATATGTTGCTTTCCGTTTGTCAGATTCAATTGGGCAAGGCAATTAACTCGGGTTCTCGAGACATCCAATTGGCCGGTGCGGCTAACGGAACGGCAGCGATTAAGGCGGTACAGTGGGATACGTTTGGTACCGAAGTTGTTCACGTTGACTTCGTGAGAGTATAAAGTACCAAGTCGAAGAACACCAGCGGCAGTCCCATGGCGTTTGTTGAGGATATTTTTAATGAAGTTAGTGGTGGGCTTGGGTAATCCTGGGCGCGATTATCAAGGGACTCGCCACAATGTTGGTTTCGATGTAGTGGCTTGCTTGGCTTCCCGCTGGGGCGTCGGCAAGCCCAAGGCTCGTTTTCAGTCGGAATTGGCCGAGGGCAATTTTGGCGGTGAGCGAATTATCCTGCTCAGTCCGCTGACGTATATGAATTTAAGCGGTTCGGCTGTCAGGCAGGCCATTGATTTTTATAAGATTGATTCCTCCGATTTGTCATCTCTGATCGTCGTTTGCGACGATTTGGCGTTGGATGTCGGAAAGATTCGCTTGCGAGCGAAAGGGTCTGCCGGGGGCCAAAAGGGATTGGCGGATGTGATTCGCTGCTTAAGCAGTGATCAGTTCCCTCGGTTGCGAATCGGAATTGGCAGTCCTCCTGGCAGTCAATCCGCTGCGGATTATGTGTTGCGGCGATTTCAAAAAAAGGAATTGCCAGAAATTGAGTTAGCCGTGATGACTGCCGCCGATGCGGTGGGGACTTGGGTTCGCGAGGGTGTGCAAGTTGCGATGAATCGCTACAATGCAGGTCAGCCCAGCAAAGCCGACAAGCAAAGGCAGAGTTCGGGCGCGCAAGCGAAACGCGTTGAGGTTGTGGGCGGGTCGCCATCTGAGGTGGTCTCTTCCCAATCCAGTGTTGATGATGGTTCGGCAGTCGAGCCGAATTAGGTTTAATTATGAATTTTTTTGTTAGATTGCAAGAGGATTACTCAAGTGGCTCACGTTGATTACGAATGCATGTTTCTGTTTAACGCCAATGCTTATGCCCGAAATCCAGCTGCTGCTGCGGCCGCAGTTGAGGAGATTGTCGGTGCCGTCAAAGGCGAAATTAAAGTCAGTCGACTCTGGAACGAGCAGAAATTAGCGTTCCCCATCCAAGGTCAACGAAAGGGCGTTTACTGGTTGGTCTATTTTAGCGCAGAAGCAACTTTGCTGCCAAAGCTAAATCGAGCATGCCAGTTGAATGATATGATTTTACGACACTTGGTCATTAAGTTGGATCCGCGGCTTGTCGAGCCGATGATTGCTATCGCCAAAGGCGAGGCCGTTCCGCGGGCGGGTGGTGACTTGCTGACCGCGGATGTTGTGGTAGGAGCTGAAGACGACGAAGAAGAAAGTGAAGAGTCGGAAGTGCTGGCCACCTAATTGCCGATCACGCAAAATGTGCAGGCGGTGGATATCACTGCCTTGAGCCAAAGGGGGGTCTCTCGCCAATTCCAATAAGTGATGAACTTTAGTATGCGTTCCGTATATTTTTTTGGTTGATTGTTGTTAATTGTTGTTTTTTCGCAGTTCATGAAGTTTGCCATTGAAGACGGCAACTTTTTTGTTTTGGCAGGCGGTTTTGGCAGGACGACAAGCCGTCGTTTTACTAAATGATTTAGCCTTGTTCAACTTAGTCTGGTGATCGATCGCTTCGTGGCCCGGATTGATTTAACTCGGCAGGTCAAAGGAGAAACGATTTATGGCTAGTTTTAATCGAGTGATTTTGGTCGGTAACTTGACACGAGATATCGAACTGCGGCACATCCCCTCGGGTACCGCAGTTGCCGATGTTGGAATGGCGGTCAACGAAAGAATTAAGCGAAACGAACAATGGGTGGACGAGGTCAACTACTTCGACATCACTTTGTGGGGGCGAACTGCCGAAATTGCGGCGATGTATTTGTCCAAAGGTTCGTCCATTTTGGTAGAGGGGAGACTTAAGCAGGATACTTGGGAACAGGACGGCCAAAAGCGTAGCAAAGTCAAGATCATTGGCGAAAAGATGCAGATGCTGGGAGCCCGTGGTAGTGGCGGCCCTCATGGCAATGGATCAATGGATGAGTCTGCAGATGATAGCCACCACTCGCCCGAAATGGCTGCCTCCTCCCAAGGAGCCTCCCAGGGCCCACCACCAACTGATGAAGTCCCATTTTAAGCAAGCAACTCGCAAGGTGAGCCCCAATACTTGACTCGGGTAACCTAAACTTGCAAAACCTAAACCTGGTTTCCACCAGTTAAATTTTTTTGATTATTCGTAACACTTCAACCGACAGAAGCGAGAAGTCGTTTAACAGGGAGCCAAAGCGAATTTTGCTAAGGAAAAAACTCTGAGTTTTGCGAACTTTTTCCGCAAAATCTGCGACGGCGACCGATCTAATTCATTCGGCTGAAGTGTTTCGATTATTTTTATTTAATCCATCCCAACTTATTTTGCATCATCAGGAAATAGCCTAATATGGTAAACAATATTAAAATGAAAAAACAAAAGCGGAACCGCTCTTCCGCTTTTAAACTCCCTCGTGGTAAAAATGGTGGTGTTGAATTGCTGTTGATCCAAACTGTGGACCACCTCGGTCGGCAAGGTGACGTTGTCGAAGTGAAAAACGGATACGCCAATAATTACCTCTTGCCGCAAGGCTTGGCTACGATCGCCAGTGACCATCACAAACGAATGGTCGAAAAACATCGCTCGAAATTGCAGGAAATCGAGCAGGCACGCCTTAAAGGGTTGCGAGATTTGGCTAAGCAGATCAGTAAACTCAGTGTCACTATCGAAGCTAACGCTAACGATGAAGGTCAGCTCTACGGTAGCGTGGGAGCCGCCGAAATCGTTTCTGCACTGAAGCAAAACGATGTCTCGCTCAAGAACGATCAGATTCGCTTGGAAGGTGTCTTGAAGGAGCTTGGACTCTATACAGTTAAAGTCCACTTACATCAGGAAATCGAAACCGAAATGAAAGTCTGGGTCGTTCCCACAGTGGCAAATTAACTTTTAGCCACACACTCAGGTAAAATTCAGGGCAGACGACAATCTGCCCTTTTTTCGTCACTGTTCAGAGACGATGGGCAATGCGGACAGGTCGGGTTGCGCGGACTAGTCGGACAAGAATTGAAATAAAAACAGCTGCAAGAAGTTCGTTTAGCCGTCTCTATCTCTTGATCCGGCAGAATGGAACGCTGGGGGAGCGAAGGACGTATTTCGGTAAGTTCTAATGTTTATAGCCGATTTGTCGTGTGAAATTTTCAACTACTGCTGGCCTTAGCGAATGTGCGCTTCTTAAAGGTGCGGCGACTTGTCCCAGTCAATGCGCCTTCGAACTCAAGCAGCAGACTTCCTGAATGGCGGATCGTTATCCCGTGGTGGCGATTGCGGGTCGGACATTGTATATTAGTAGAAAAATCGTAGCACGTTAACCGAGAACCGAGATAAGCGAGAAGTCGTTTAACCGCGATCCACAGCGAATTTTAATAAGGAAAAAGCTCTGACTTATGCGAACTTTTTCCGCAAAATTCGCGATGTCGAACTACTTCATTCGGCTGATGTGCTAAGAAAAATCCAATAGGTTGTTGAATCGAAAAGGTACATGAAATGTCGACAAAATTATCCCCTCCTCCCCAACACCCGCAAGACCGTGAACAGCGTGCCGGTAAAGGCGGTGCGATGGCGATGATACTTCAGCAAGCGGGAAAATCCGAGGCTGAAGTGGCTGCTTTGGCGACTTTGGATGATGCTGATCAATCTGCCGAAAGTCAATTTTCTGGTGAGGCGCCTACGATTGCATCGTTGTTCGGTATGGGACGCGCGCGCGAATTTTACGCTGGTACTTTCTCTCCCTCGGCCAAGGTGGCCGCATGCATGGAAACTTGTCTCGAATTTTTGTTGCAACGAAAGAAATCCGGTACGTTGCTGGACAATGAGAAGATGCTATTTCGAGATGACGTAATCAGGGGCTTGGCAGAAAGAGGTTTTTTTGGACTGGCGATTCCCGAGCAATATGGCGGGAGTGGAGCGAAATTGGGTGACTTGGGTCCCTTGTTGCGGGCCTTAACTTTTATACACCCCGATCTGGCGGTGATGTTTGAAGTTCATAATTTTTTAGGCCCGGTAACTCCGATTTTGGATTTCGGCACCGCCGAACAAAAAGATTACTACCTCCCCAAGATGGCTCGCGGGGAGCTTCTGGGTTCGTTTGCCTTGACCGAACCTGGGGTCGGTGCCGATCCCAGCCGACTTTCCATGACCGCTCGCTTGGAAGGGGATCGTTATTTGGTCAATGGCGTCAAATGGCCGATTACCAACGTGATTTATGGTGGGGTATGTATTTTGGTCGTCAAACTGCAAGGCCAGGACCTAGCACCAGGCCGCGACTCGGGAATGATGATTTTCGAAGTCCCCAAGCAAGACTCGGCTAATTTTCGCATGAAGCGGAACGATTTGACCGCCTTTGATTACCTTTGGAATGCCCGTTTCCGTTTGATTGATTACTCGCTGCCCTGCAAAAATTTACTGGGCCCGCCAGGGAAAGGTTTGGCGCAAGCGTTCAGCTCGCTGGCAAAGGGGCGGGGCGGTATTGGAGTCAATAGCGCTGCCAAGACATTTAAATTGCTGGCCCAAATTATTCTCGATCCGGAAATTCAACGCCGGATGCGGTCGGGTGACCAATCGGCATCGATAGCCGACAGCGAGGGAGGATGGATTTCATTCCGATCCACTTTCGGTAAACCGATCGGTACCGCACCACGAATCCAAACTTGGATCGGTCGAGCGACTTGCCATGGGTTGGCTGGTCGCGTTCTGGGGGATCTCTGTTTTCGCTTGGCGGCCAATGGTGTTCGCGATGAAACACAAGGGATGATTGCCAAAGTTTATGCAACCAAGGGATTGCTGCAGACTGCCATTAATTGCTACCAAATTCAAGGAGGGCGTTCAGTACATACTGACGAGGCCCGAAAATACTCGCGTCTGAAAGCCCAATCGGGAGCGCATCAGACAGATCATCAACCGGAGCATCCTATCGAAAATTACGTTGGCGAAAATATGCATGAGTTCACCATAGCGACCGTTTATGAAGGACCCAACCCCGTGCTGTCGGACGTCGGAGCACCCAATGCAATGACTCGCAATTTGAGAAATAAATATCTCGAACCGATCGGATTGGCCGAAGTCAAAGGGAGTTTTGGATTGATTCCCAAAGTAAAGTTCGGGTTGTTCGTCGCCAAAACAATCATGGGAACTTGGTTTTACGGCGGCGATCTGTCCGGCGTCAGTAACTTATTTCCCGAGAAATCCCGTCTGGTCAAACGGGCTCTTAAGCGTAATCGCATTCTCGGTCGCCGTATTTTGATGATTATCGCGAGATATCAAAAGTCGTTTATGGACCAAGCTTTTTTGTTGGGCGATGAAGGAGGTATCTTTGATCAATTGTGCCATAATCTGGCTTCGCTCTGCTATGCACTTTCGTTGGAACAGCCAAACTCCGAACACCTTAAAGTAGCTGCCGCACTCGATTTGGAAGCGGAATTAAAGCTATCGGGACGAGGTTGCTCACCTGAATTGCAACGCGCCTGGGCGGAGATAGGTGAAAAGATGGCCAATCGAGAGAGCCGCCTGCACCGGGAATTGATCGCTGATATTGAAGTCTCAGAAATCCCTCTCGATCCTCGGTATATCGACCGGTTTATTTAACCGTAACCGTTCAAGGTTAGTTGTCGCTTTACAAAAATGGCGGGGATTGCGGGGAGATTGAAGCTCCCTTGCTGCCGTGAACGATTACATTTATTCAAATCAAGAATTGACCAGCAGATTTGAAATGACTCCATTTCCGAGGCGGATCTTGGAGCTCTTGCCAACCGAGCAACTGATATTTTTCAGATCATCAACAAATCGCGAAACGCGTTTGCCACTCCGGCTTGATCCCATAACATCCAGGTCAAGGCAGCCAACATCAAAACCCCCGAAGCGACCATGAATAATGCGCCAAAAGGATTGGGAACGACCGCAATTTTACTCAGCTCACGTGCCAATTCTTTTTCTAAAATTCGCCAAGCTTCATAGCTCTGTCGATTTCCACCTGCGGTCAATTCGACCAGTGACATCCAAGTGATCGGTTCGACATGCAATTGCAAACGCCGTTCCGGCATCCACAGCGCATCCCCGTTCCAACGGCTATTTTTATCCAGTGATCGAGCCACCGAAGTCAAAATTGGGCGAAGCGTTTCCACAGAGACATTGTAGACGACAATCCGCGACCGCATCAATAACACCGTCAGCGAAACGCACAGCCCATAGAAAATTAACAGCATCAACCAGACCAGTATCCCAAACCGACTGGCGGCCGATTCAGGAAAAAATAATTTCATCGGGCCGACGATCATCAAGCCAACCATACCAATCGCCAACGCCGCGCAGTCCCTCGCCCCTGAGGTAACAAAGGGATGTTTCCTCAGGTTCAAAGCCCCCAACAGCAACAAATAAATTGCCACAGGGATGATAGCAACACTAAAATGCAACGGGTCCATGTCCGCTCTGAATCATCAAAAAATGAAAGTAACGTTTCACCCTGCTTCTTGCCGCGGAACTGTTACACTGTTAAACCCATATTCAAATGGAAAATCGCTGTTTACCCAGCTTAACCGAATATCAACCCCTGATCAAGTCAACCTAAGGTTGATTTTCCATCCCGCAAGATCCTGTGGATTCAATCGAGAAATTCAGGAATCAAAAACGATACTGCGATTCAACAGGTCGGTCTATTTGTTAAAATCGAAGTGGGGTAAACTCTAAGTATCCCCGAAACTTGAAACCCCTAACGCCAGCAAGCTTATTGCTTCAGCCGTACAGTTGACATCACTCCAGAAAAAGGTGCAAGACCTGGAAGAAATTATCGAAGCGACGTTACCCGACTACCATCGTTTGATCGAGGTTGGTACCAACGCAAACTGGTGGAGCTCGAATCGTTGCCGCTAATGAACATTTTGGGATTCTCCAACAATCCCTCACTTTAGGCGGTAAATTTTCAACTGTCGCTCGACAATAGCCAAACAGATCCAAATTCCCAATTTCTTTAACCCGAGACTAGCGCTCATCGGCTGATGCAGCCATGAACGGTTGCCTCAATTGTCTCGATCACTGATCAATAACAGCCAATAAAATTACTGGAATTGCGAAAAATTGAAAAGTGGGTTGAACTTGCTTATCGGCGCTGTCGACACCCACCTGGGCGCGGTTGGGGTTTCGTAGTCGCCCTTGAAGTGGCGGACCCACCAATTCGCACCTCACGCAGCAACGCGAGAGTGCAACTTCTGTGTTGACGGCCCGCTGATGGGGCGATTATCTTTCTATTATTGAGAAATTATAAATCCTCAAACTGAGAAAATTATAAAATCAGCGGTTTAATTCGTTGTGAGACTTGGTAAGCCCGAGAGGCTATCTGAATAAGGGGGCAGACCAAGTTGGTCAGACCCTTTGGAGGTGAGTCGATTTATCAAGGTATTTGTCTCGCCGCAGAGGGCTTGACCTCAAAAATAATATACCGGAATGTTCTGCATGAAATGTAACGAGTATCGGGGTAGGCCAGTGCCAGCTTTTTATGATCCCCAATGGGAGCATGAAAATTGTGGCGTCGGTTTCATCGCCCACATCAAAGGGGAACGATCGCACGGGATTGTCAAAGAAGCTTTGACGATGTTGCATCGGATGGATCATCGAGGCGGCTGTGGCTGTGAAGCCAATACCGGAGATGGAGCCGGAATTCTGACGGCCAAGCCGCATGAGTTTTACCAAGTCAAATTACAAGAGGAACTGCAATTTGAATTGCCAGCCGCCGACCGATACGGATGTGGCGTTGCTTTTCTTCCCACTCGCGACGCGGTCAGGCAATACTGCCTCCAAATCTTTGATCAATATGCGGCCGAATTAGGTTTGCAAGTGATCTGTTGGCGACCGATGCCGACTTGCCCCGATGCGGCCGATTTAGGGAAAATGGCTCGCGATGCGATGCCGAACATCTACCAGTGCTTTGTTGCGGCCCGTCCTGAAGCCGCGGATAATCTGGACGCATCCGAACTCGAACGACGGTTGTATACGCTGCGCAAACGAGCGGCTCATCGTTTGAATAAAGAAGGAGCCGCCCCCGGGGAAAGTTTTTACCTTTGTTCCTTGTCGACCCGCGTAGTCGTTTACAAAGGAATGCTGACAACCGGTCAGCTACCCATTTTTTACTCCGACTTGGTCGATCCGCGCTACCGCAGCCATTTGGCGATGGTTCACTCCCGATTTTCCACGAACACACTTCCCAGTTGGGATCGCGCCCAACCGTTGCGCTGGATGTGCCACAACGGTGAAATCAACACGGTGCAAGGAAATAAGAATTGGTTGAGGTCTCGCGAAAATTTAATGCGGTCATCCGATTTTGAGGAACGCTTGGGGTCGCTGTTCCCGATCATCGAACCCGATGTCAGCGATTCAGGTGCATTTGATAACTCGCTGGAATTGCTGATGATGACTCAGCGTTCCCTGCCCGAGGCGATCATGATGATGATCCCAGAGGCTTGGCAAAACCACTTGCAGATGCCCAACGCACGTCGAGACTTCTATGACTTTCACTCACTGTTGCAGGAGCCTTGGGATGGCCCCGCCAGTATCAGTTTTACCGACGGTCGGTACATCGGCGCGGTGCTGGACCGCAACGGGCTGCGACCCAGCCGCTATTGGGTAACGGCCGATGATCGAGTGATTATGGCCAGCGAAGTCGGTGTGGTGGACGTGTTGCCTCAGCATGTGGTGCGAAAAGGACGCCTGCAACCCGGACGGATGTTCTTGGTGGATTTCGAAAAAGGGGAAATCGTTGATGACGACCAACTCAAATCCGACTTGGCCCAACAACGCCCCTACGGGCAATGGTTGCAACAACAACGTTTATGTCTGTCCGAGTTGGCCCGCGACTTCGATCGCCATTCCACCTCCAATCAAAACGGAATCGTTTCCAATAGAGACACAATAACCGGCACCTCAACCCATGACGCCGCAACCGATTGCCAAACCCGTCTGGCAGATAGCCCCAAGTATCAACGTCAAGAATTAATCGATCGCATGACCGCCGCAGGTTACACTCGCGAGACGGTCGAAATGATTTTGATTCCCTTGATCCAACAAGGCAAAGACCCGATTGGATCGATGGGTAACGATGCCGCTTTGGCCTGTTTAAGCGACAAACCGCGTTTGGTGTACGATTATTTTAGACAGCTTTTTGCCCAAGTGACAAATCCTCCGATCGATTCCATTCGAGAGGAGATTGTGATGTCGCTGGAGTGTCATATCGGCCCCGAACACAATCTGTTGGCGGCGACAGAACAACACGCTCGACGGCTCCGAGTTCCCCATCCTATTCTATCGCCCAGTGAATTCGCGAGCTTGCGAAATATTGAAACACTCAGCCAACACACTGCGGGCAATACCGTGGCGTGGCGACTACAGTCACTTGACACCACCTATTCGCTGCATCCCGATTTGTTGGCGACCTTATCGGCCAATCGCCCCCGTCCCAATCGAACTGCAGGATTGGCGTTGCAACAATGTCTCGATCGGCTTTGCCACGAAGCCGAACATGCCGTTCGACAAGGTGTTTCATTTATCATCCTCAGTGATCGGGCGGTCGGCCCTCAGCGGATGGCCGCCAGCGCTTTGTTGGCTCTGGGAGCCGTTCATCAACATTTGGTCAAACAGCAATTGCGTAATCGGGTCGGTTTGGTGGTAGAGAGTGGTGAAGCCCGCGAGGTGCACCATTTTTGTTTGTTGACAGGTTACGGAGCCGATGCCATTTTTCCCTACTTGGCATACCAGGCCCTCCAAGTGGCTTTTGATGCCAATCTATTGCCGAATAAATCATCGGCACTGTTGGTCTCCGATTACCGCGATGCCATTGGCAAAGGCATTCTGAAAGTGATGGCCAAGATGGGCATTTCGACTTTGTCCAGCTACAAAGGGGCTCAAATCTTCGAAGCGTTAGGTTTAAGTCGCGAGGTCATGGAACGCTCTTTCAACGGCTCGGCCAGTCGCATTGCTGGAGTGGGTTACGATATCTTGGCCACCGAGGCCGCCATGTGGCACCAACGTGCTTACCATCCTGATTGCTTGACTCCCGGTCGCTTGACCAGTATCGGTGATTTCCATTGGCGCAGCGACGGGGAACAACATGCCTGGACTCCCCATCAAATTGCCGACTTACAACAGGCCGCTCGCGGCAATGACCGCGACGCTTACTCGCGGTTTTCCCAACGTGTCAATCGAGAAACGAACTTGGCCTGTCATCTGCGTGGACTGTTTCGTATACGCACGGAACAACAGATTCCGATCCCGCTGGAAGAGGTCGAGCCCGCCGCTGAGATTGTCAAACGAATTTGTACGGGAGCCATGAGCTTTGGTTCCATCTCCGCCGAGGCTCATGAAAGTTTGGCTTTGGCCATGAACCGCATCGGCGGAAAAAGCAACACCGGCGAAGGGGGTGAAGATCCCCGTCGCTATTTGCCCTTGTCCAATGGCGATTCCAAGCGTTCGGCGATCAAGCAAATCGCTTCCGGTCGCTTTGGCGTAACCGCCCACTATTTGACCAATGCCGATGAATTGCAAATCAAAATCGCTCAAGGGGCCAAGCCTGGCGAAGGGGGAGAGTTGCCCGGACATAAGGTCAATACGACGATCGCGGCGACTCGTCACAGCACACCCGGAGTCGGCTTGATCAGCCCTCCTCCTCATCATGACATTTATTCAATTGAAGATCTGGCGCAACTGATTTTCGATCTGAAAAACACCAATCCAGCCGCGCGTGTTAGCGTCAAACTAGTTTCCGAAGTCGGCGTTGGCACCGTGGCCTCGGGAGTCGCCAAGGCCAAAGCCGACAATATCCTGATCGCCGGAGCGGATGGCGGAACCGGCGCCTCTCCCTTGACCAGCATCAAACATGCGGGCTTGCCTTGGGAACTGGGATTGGCTGAGACCCATCAGGCATTGGTCGCCAATGGCCTGCGCAGCCGAATTCGCTTGCAGACTGATGGGCAACTGAAAACAGGTCGCGACTTAATCGTGGCAACTCTGCTGGGCGCCGAAGAATATGGATTTGCCACCGCACCGTTGATCGCAATGGGCTGTTTGATGATGCGCAAATGCCACTTAAACACATGCCCGGTCGGAATCGCCACGCAAGATCCAGCACTGCGAGCTAAGTTTGCCGGACAACCTGAACACGTGGTGAATTATTTCTTCATGGTCGCCGAAGAAGCCCGCTTGCTGATGGCGGAATTGGGGTGCCGGACTATCAATGAATTGGTCGGACGAAGCGACCTGTTGGGCTGGGACAGCGAAACCCAACATTGGAAGGCCAGTACATTGGATCTGTCGGCTGTCTTGGGGCATGGTGCTCAATTGAACTGGAATGTCTACCACAGCGAAGATCAAAATCATGAATTGGAAACCGTACTGGACGTTCGTTTGCAAGAAATGGGAAAGGCCGCTATTGTCGAATGTCGTAAGACTCGTTTCGAACTCCCGATTGGAAATACCGATCGAACGACAGGGGCGCTGCTGTCCCACGAACTGACCAAACGCTACAACTATTTGGGCATCCCACCCGAAACTTTGCACATTAAATTTTACGGGTCGGCGGGACAAAGTTTCGGCGCTTGGGTAACCCGTGGAGTGACCCTGGAAGTCGAAGGGGATGCTAATGATTACGTCGGTAAAGGTTTGTGTGGCGGTAACTTAATTATCTATCCACCCGTCGAATCCCCTTTTATTCCGGAAAACAATGTCTTGATCGGCAACGTCGCCTTGTTCGGTGCGACCAGTGGAAAAGCTTTTTTTCGTGGTATTGCCGCCGAGCGTTTCGCCGTCCGCAACAGTGGGGCAGTGGCCGTGGTCGAAGGTGTCGGTGATCACGGATGCGAATACATGACGGCGGGACGAGTCGTGATCTTGGGTCCAACCGGAAGAAATTTTGCGGCCGGTATGTCGGGTGGTATCGCCTACGTCTACGATCCCCATCAACAACTTATCAAAAATTGTAATTTGAGCACGGTGCAAATCGAAGATCTTACCGCTGAAGAAGATATCGCGGAACTCAAAGATCTGATCCAACAACATCACCAATACACTGGGTCGAACGTGGCCCAACATGTTATCGATGATTGGCCGCACTGCCTAAAATGGTTCTGCCGAGTGATGCCCGTCGATTACCTAAAGGCCCTGCAGCAGAGCGCTGCTGACAAACAAGAATTAACACCCGCGGCACAATAAGCCGAATATTCAAATCGAGGAGGATGATTTGGGCAAACCGACTGGTTTTATCGAGTTTCAACGACAAACGGCAAGTAAACGATCCGCGCTGACACGCGTGCAAGATTTTGATGAGTTCGAATCGCGACTGCCGATTGTCGAATTGCAACAACAGGGTGCTCGTTGCATGAATTGTGGTGTTCCATTTTGCCATACCGGCGGCATGATGGCCAACATGGCTTCTGGATGCCCGCTGAACAACTTGATTCCCGAATGGAACGACTCCGTTTATCGCGATTCCTGGTTGGAAGCCTACGAACGTTTAGATACCACCAACCCCTTTCCCGAATTCACAGGACGAGTCTGTCCGGCACCCTGCGAAGGGTCTTGTTGTTTAGCCGTCAACGAACTGCCGGTGACAATCAAGGCGATCGAATGCGAGATCATTGATCGGGCTTGGGATGAGGGATGGGTGCAACCCCAGCCACCGACCTCAGAGAATGGCCGCCGTGTCGCCGTGATCGGATCGGGACCAGCCGGATTGGCCTGCGCCCAGGGCCTGCGGCGAATGGGATATGATGTGACCGTATACGAACGGGATGATCGACCGGGCGGATTGTTGATGTACGGTATTCCCAACATGAAGCTAGATAAAAATCTTGTCCAACGACGGATCGATCAACTGGCCGCCGAAGGAGTTAAATTTGTTTGCGGTGTGGAAATCGGAAAAGAGATGGCCGCCGATGAATTGTTGAACTCGCATGACGCCATCGTTTTAGCGATTGGATCGACTCGCCCTGCCGATCTGAGAATACCAGGCCGCGATTTGAAAGGCGTTCATTTTGCCATGGAGTATTTGACGGACAATACCCGCAGTCTCTTGAATTCTCGATTTGAAGATCGACATTTCATTGACCCCCGAGGAAAGCAAGTCGTCGTCATCGGCGGAGGGGACACTGGCAATGACTGCTTAGGAACATCGATCCGCCACGGCTGCCGAAGTTTGGTCAATTTGGAGATCGTCCCTCAGCCACCTCAAGACCGATTGGCCAGTAACCCCTGGCCGCAGTGGCC
>JBGTHU010000521.1:0-4279 GCA_041745975.1 Mariniblastus sp. | reverse complement strand
CTTAGGCAGCATCTCGCTGATCTCCATCCCCGATTCTCCCCATTTGCGGAAGGGCTTAATTGCCGGAACGCAAGGCCAGCGATTGTAGCCGCTGGACATGGTCGACAATCGTGTCTCCCCGCGAATGGAAGCGGGCACATCTTGACCAATCAGTCGCTCCAAGGCGGGTTTGGGATCAAATAAATCGATGTGGGATGGACCACCTCCCTGCCATAACACCACGACTCTTTTCGACTTGGGTAAATGGTGAGGCAAACCGGGCAAGCCTTTCGTTGCTGCCATTCCCGGCAGAGTGGGATCTTGCACTTGTTGCCGCACAGAAAGAGTTTCAGCACCGGCAATTTGGTCTTGTGAAAGCAAATGAGCCAACGCGGCGATGCCCAAACCTGAAGTCGAACAGCCTAAAAAAGTCCGCCGCAGCAGTCGGTCTCTTTGTTGGGAAGTGGTTTCAGGCGTAAGCATTGGGGATTGTTGCGAATGGGATCGCTCGATCGGAAGATGCGTTTTCCAATTCGAATTATTATGTTGTTGTTGGCTCACGGTCGCTCTCGATCGGTTTCTCAATTTCGGTTTAATGCTTCGTCCAGATTAAAAATAGCCAGACAGAGGTTGGTGGTCGCGGCTAATACGATCGGATCGAAATGCTGATTGTAGGCGGTGGAACCGACGGCCAGCAACTCGTTGGCGAAAGCTGGATTTCGTTGAAAGTGATCAAATTGACGCTGCCACATCTGAAGTAACCGTTCTTGCTCCACTTGATCGGGAACTCGACTGAGAATCCGCTGAAACGCCAACTGCAATTGCTCATTTAGTTCGGCTTCGTCCTCAAGACATCGCTCTGCCAAGACACGTGCGGCTTCGACCCAGGTTGGGTCGTTCAACGTTGTCAAAGCGTGCAGCGGTGTATTCGATTGACCACTTCGGACTCGGCAGACTTGCCGGTTCGAGGCATCGAACATGTTGGCTGGCGAGATCGTACGACGCCAAAATGTGTACAGACTTCGTCGAAATAAATCGTCTCCCTCAGACCGGGGATAGGTGAAGTCTCTTTCTTTGGTGATGGCCAGCGATTCCCAAACGGCCGCCGGTTGATATGGGTAAACGGGTTTACCACCGATGTCAGCCACCAATAACCCGCTGGCTCCCAACGCCCAGTCCCTTAAAACCATGGCCGGCATCCGAAACCGATTGGCTCGCGAGTAGTAGCGATTCTCGGCGTCGATTTCCCATTGGTCTTTACTGATGCGACTTGATTGCCGATAAGTCGCACTGGTCAAAATCAGCCGCTGCAACTGCTTGACGCTCCAGCCGTTTTCACGGAACTCGACAGCCAACCAATCGAGCAATTCACGGTGCAGCGGATACTCACTTTGGACACCAAAGTCTTCCGCTGTTTTCACCAAGCCGCTGCCAAAAAAATGCTGCCAGATCCGATTGACTTGCACCCGGGCAACCAACGGATTTTCCGGCAGGAATAACCATTTGGCAAAACCGAGTCGATTGCGAGGGAATTCGTCGGGCAGTGGTGGTAGAAATTTCGGCACATCAAAACGGACCTCGTTCAATGGATCCAGGTATTGCCCCCGGTTGAGCACATGCGTCACGCGCGGCCGGTCGTCGCTCATCACCATCACGTGAGGAATTTCAGATTTGCGGAAATCGTCAATTCGTTTTTGCAAAGTGGAGGGATTCAAAAGTTCCGGATGCGACTTGGCCAGCTCCGGTCGAACGTGTTCTTCAAACAGTTTTTTTAATTCCTGATCGAGCGACGCTTGTTCCGTTTCGCTGCGATCTTCGGTTGGCTTGGCCAGGATCGATTTGGATTCATCAGAAAGGCTTTGTGGTGCACATTCGGCATTGGATAAGACTCCCAATTTCCATGCCTTAAAGGCAATTTGAATGGCGTGGTCACCTTTCTCTTTTGCCAATGCCAGTTGCTGATTCCAGGCATCCAAATGATGCTGCTGGTCTGGCGAGGGGATCGCGAGGTAGGGAGCGGCCAGTCGCAAGCGAGCCGTTGTGTATTCCGGAACTCCCGTTTCCGGAACCCGATTGAACATATCGAACAACTGGTAGTATTCATCATGGCTGACCGGATCATATTTGTGGCTGTGACATTGTGCACAGGCGACGGTCAACCCTAACCAATTCGTGGTGGTTGTCTCCATCCGATCGAACAGAACCACGAAACGCTGTTCTTCCGCAATCGCACCTCCTTCTCCATTGAGTAAATGATTGCGATTAAAGGCAGTTGCGATCCGCTGTTCTTGAGTCGGGTCGTCCAACAGGTCGCCGGCTAATTGCCAGATTGAAAATTGATCGAAAGGCATATCGGAATTGAAAGCTTGCACCACCCAGTCCCGCCAAATCCATTGCCAAGTATCGCCGTCCTGTTGGAATCCGTTGCTATCCGCATACCGTGCCGCATCCAGCCATCCCAGTGCCATTCGTTCTCCGTAGTGCGGACTCGATAACAACCGATCGACCAAATGCAGGTAGGCGTTAGGGTTGTCGTCATCAACGAATGCTTCGACCTCGGCTACGGTTGGTGGCAAGCCGATCAGGTCGGAATACAGACGTCGAATCAACGTTTGGCGATCGGCGGCGGGAGACGGAATTAACCCATTTTCCTGCATTTTTTGCAATACAAAAGCGTCGATCGGATTCTGCACCCATCCGTTGTGACTAACTTGTGGAATCGGGGGGCGTTGAGGCGCGACGAAAGCCCAATGCGGATCGTAATGAGCCCCTTGATCAATCCAACGTTTGAGAATATCCCGATCCGAAGCGGCCAGACGTCGATGGGAACTGGAGGGAGGCATCTGTAAATCGGGATCATTCGAAAAAATACGGATGATCATTTCGCTGGATGCGCCATCGCCCGGTACAATTGCTCCCGATTCGATAGCGGCGAGCGATTGATCAAGCCTCAAATCCGCCATTCGATGATTCTCATCTTGCCCGTGGCAGTGGAGGCAGTTCTCCGCCAAAATCGGTCTGATATCTCGATTGAAGTCGATATCTTCTCCGGCAACCGCAACGCCAATGAAAAACCAGGCCAACAGATATAACAGGTAGAATGAGCATAACATCTGAAGGAAACCAAACCGAGGTACAGAAAATGTATCACTACAAGATCCACATTTACTCAGTCCGCAGTGGTTGCCGTTTTGGTCGCCGTTACCACCCATGACTACTTCGCTTTGGTTGCCGTTGATAATTCCAGTTTTCCCAAAATTATAGTCTTGGCTCCAACGCAATGCAACTTGCCAGGTGACGGCGGTGATGAAACCATAGAATTCGGCAAAACGTAACGAGCAACGCAGACTATGAAAGTCCGTCGGGTTCGCTGATCCCTAACTGCTTCATTTTTCGGTAGAGATTGGAGCGATGGAGTCCCATGCGTTGGGCTGCGTCGGTCATGTTACCGGCGGAACGTTTGATATGGTGTTCGATGTATTCGATTTGAAAAACGCGAGTGGCCTCGGTCAGGGGCAAATCCATCGGCATGCCAACTTGCGAGGCCTCGGCAGTGGCGATGAATACCAAGTCGGCCGAATCGACTTTACTTCCTTCGGTCAGATAGGCCAGTCGCTCCATTAAGTTTTTCAGCTCGCGAATATTTCCCGGCCATGGATGGGCCAGCAGCTGTTTTTTTGCAGCGGCTGTCAGTTGAGGAACCGCTCGACGGGCTCGGCGGCAGAAATCATTTAAAAAGTTTTCGGCCAGCAGCAATACGTCGTCTCCCCTGTCTCGTAGCGGGGGTAGCTCGATCGGAATAACGTTCAATCGGAAGAAGAGATCTTGTCGAAATTTCTTTTGATTGACCAAATCTGCCAAGTTTTGATTCGTGGCAGCGATCATCCGGGCGGACGTTGGAATCGGGATGGAACCCCCGACTCGAACCACCGTGCGATCTTCTAATACTCTCAGCAATTTCGATTGGCCGCTGAGCGACATGTCACCGATTTCATCTAAAAACAAAGTTCCTCCATTGGCCAATTCAAATTTGCCGGGACGAGACTGGTGGGCATCGGTAAAAGCCCCTTTTTCGTGTCCGAACAATTCACTTTCCAGCAAGGTTTCGGTAATTGCGGCACAGTTGACCGCCACCATCACCTCGTCACGCCGCTCACTGTGATAGTGAATCATTTGAGCCACAACTTCCTTGCCAGTTCCATTCTCGCCGGTGATCAGTACCACCAAATCAGTACCTGCAACTCGCCGAATGGTTCGTTTCAGTTCCTCGATTTGCGAGCATTGGCCGATCATGTTGACT
>JBGTHU010000520.1:0-5249 GCA_041745975.1 Mariniblastus sp. | reverse complement strand
CGATCCTGAAACTGGTCCTTCTCGTTGCGATAAATGACCGCACGGTGATAACGTTCCGGTACCCAGGCCCCAGAAACTTCCTGATAAGTACATACCTTTCTTTCAAATTCAATTGTGGAACGACTTACATACCGGCTAATTGTTGCTCCTCGTTCGCGGTCGATTTCAAGGATCATGACTTGGTCGCGTTGATTGAGCATACGAAACTCCACCCACGAGTATCTGGGACCTTTCCAGACCGTTACTTTTGCGAATCCTTTCTTGACATGCCCCTCATATCTCGTTACCCTGTCTTCTAAAAAACTATCATGAATCGCGAAATAATGTAGCGGCGAAAAATCGCCGGCCTCAAAACCCGGCGACAACCTTCCATGAGTGATCATCACTTTGTGAATTTGGTCGTTGTGACCGAGGTGAGGTCGAACCTCATAAATGTCACCACCAATTCTCATAACAAACCGCGAAAAAATGGCGACCAGACGGTTTTGGTCGTTGTTCTGCAAGGAGAAAACCTTAACCTTTTCCGAATCAGCTTGTTGATCGACGGAAAATTCAAACCGATTTAAGTACGGTGTGTCTCCATTCTTTCTTTGCCAAAAACTGGTATCGGCAATTCCGCCCCAAGTGCGAATATTGGACCGATTGCGTCGATCAATATCTGCCAGGTCATGTAGATGACTCAACCCGTCAGTTTCCGACAGCTTGTCTGCCTGAAAGATTTCCTCTTCCAGCTCCCCCAGATCCCCATGGAGTTTAATAATCATGGAAAGTTGGTCGCTGGATTCCTCGACGGTCGGCGGAGATGCAGACTCTTGGGGCAATTCCTGAAAAACCAAGAAACTTTTATTCAACAGGATCAAGCAGAAAAATAAAAATAGATTCACGAGATCATTCCTGGCTGTTGAATTGACCCAAGAGCTGATTTTCTAACTCCGTTTGGTTAAAAACCAAATGGGCAGTCTTCAACCTCAGGTTGGTTAGCAAGATGGCGATAATCCCCAAGTTGAATATTCAACCGAGGCTCGCATTTTCGACACCCTTCGGGTTCTAATTCGGGTATTTGGCAGGGAATTCCTGGATCAACACTTACGCCTTGGACCTGGATTTCAGGATCGGCAATAGCCATCGCCGAGTTAAAATCGGGGCCAGGGTTTAAACAAGTAGTTTCTTCGTCTATGGGGCGCGTGATGCACTCGGTTGAAACCCAGCATTCAACAGGATTCAACTTCAAATGAAAATGCTGATTTTCGCCGGCCAGCATGTAATAGACATTAATGGGTACATTGGTCCATCGACGATGAGCTGTAGAACAACTCTCGTCAGCGTCAGAGCAGGCTTCCGCAAGACATGTGTCGTTTTCGTCTTCCCATGGCGAATCACACTGCCCTGTGAACTCTTCGCTCATGAAAAAGTTAAGACAGGCAACGGCTACTGGTGGTCCGCCAGGATCTTGGAAAACAAATGCGCCTTTGATGTTTTTCAACGCAGAATCGGATAAACTCGTGCTAACCTCCCGATCCAAGTTGGCAACTGCAACGAAGATAAGCCCTAACGCCAGCGAAATAAAATGGCGGTACTTTGTATTACTCAAAGCAAGCATGAAACAACTCCTAATCAAAAGGTTTCTGTAAATACCTGTGTCTACGTATTCATCGGCTAAAACCGCATGAACGCGTAGGCCAAATTAGCTCCCTCAGCTGAACAGAATCAGCTCCGACAATAAGGGCGCCTAACGTTTCCAAACCCCCTTATTAAATAAATTTACCGCGACTGTGTCAAGTGGGCATGATCTCCGATTGACACTCAATACTGGCACACAGGTGTATGTCGTCGGGGGCTTTGCTCAGTATTTGGAGTGAGTGGTCGGATAATGCTCTGACATGGAAAACTCAGTGAGACATTGGTTTGTGTGTAACCTGACTTCCGTACGGGATTGTCCGTGATTTTACGGGGTTTTGGAATTGGGGTCAACAGAAAACGGCCTTTTTTGCATGTTGTAATGAGTTAAACAATACTTCCCAACATGCAAGGAGGCCGCAATGAACAAGGTGACGCATTCATCCGGATTTAACAAGTTTATTCAGGAAATCGGGGGGTGTAACCTAACTTCTGCATGACCTGTGGGCTAATTGCGTATATTGGGAAACGCTGCGTTTCCGGACGAAAACCGTGGAAAAAACGATGAGAATTCGAGGTTACCAGTCAATAGGCATCGTCATTGCGACAGTTAAAGTCGGACAATCTTTGCGAAACAGGGCGTTCGCCCGACCCACGGTTGCGAAAACCGCGAAAACGAGGTAGAACTAATAGCGGAGGTCAGGTTGCGCCCTGGCTACACTCTAGGGGAATGTTTGACATCCTTATTGGTTGGAGCAGAATCCGCAGAGGGAACCAATTTAGCCTTCGCGTTTTATCGGTTTTGCCGGTGGTTTGGTAAAATGTTTTCACAACAACAGGGCTGCGTTGAACATGAACACTATGCGAGCAAAAACACCTTGGGAAGCGACAACTCCCTCCTCTAACTCTCAAACCGCCATGGCTAGAAGCAGGAATGTTTGTCTTCTGCTCTTGCTAGTAAATTTCATCTCACCGGCCTATTTCTCTGTGGGGCTTTTTGGGCAAGGAATACCTGAGTCGTTTGTGCCCATTCAAGACAAGTCGCACTTTCAGCTTTCAATTACCGGCGATCTCGTACCTTTCCCATGGCCGCAACTTCGACATAAGTTCGAACTTAACAAATGGGAATTGATGACTCATCCGGAACTGAGGGATCTGGTCGGGCTGGATTCTGACACGCAGTCGCGATTGGATCGCAACGTTAGGGAGTATGAGACCGCCTACAAGGCGTTATTAGCCGCATTAAAGGGGAAAGGCGACCTTCCTACGGAGGAATTGCGTTTCGAGCGGGTTGCCAGGAATGTGTACAATGACTTGGCGGATAGTCTTAGCCCGCAGCAAATGCAAAACGTCAAGATATTGCACGTGCGGCGTGAGTTGATACTGCGTGGTTGCATCCAAATTCTGGAATTTCCTTCTGTTAAAATCGGAAAAATGGAATTGTCGAATTCACCAATCAAGCCGGATCAATTGGTTGAATTGTCGAAATCATTGTTCCATCGGACCGACGGGGATAGCGAACTGGTATTTGCGAATTACGTGGACATAATTTTGGAAGACTTTGAAAAACGATTTGGAGAATTTTCGAGAGAATGGTTGGTTTTGGAGATTCCGGGAAATATCGAGCTTGAATTATTGCTGATACGTGAGGCTGTCGCAGCTGAACAACGCAAAAGCGATTCCAAGCCGATTGATCTCGATTGGATCAATACCGATCTGCTTTACCGATTGGATTCAATGGGGAAACTTGAAGCTTTTCAATATTCCGGCTTTTCTGGCATGAGGCTTCCAATTGCTACGCTTATTGCGGACCAAAGTTGTATCGACTCTCTGGATTTTGAGATGGTTCCCTTCCAGTTTGACGCCATAAATCCCGTTTACAGGGACTACCTGAATCGGTACGACGAGCTCAGGAAGACATTGTCTCGCGAGACAAACGAAATGATCCGGGAGCGACTTGAGTCGGAAATTCGTGGATTGGGCAATCAATTCAACTCATTTGTCAAGCAAACCCTGTTGAGTGCCCAATGGAAGCAACTGGAGAAGATCGCGCTTCGGCGAATGCTCTATCAGGAGGGTACAGCCAAAGTTTTTAAATGGCTTGCGAAGAAGTACGAGGAGGAAACTGGAACTTCGATTGATCTGAGTGAACTTGAAGGGCAAGTAAATAAAGCGAATGCTTATTTGAGAGAGCAAGTGGATCGATTGAGTACCGAGTTCATTGATCGATACAAAACAGCGATCGTGGATAGTGGCTTAGGAGCTAACTCTGCGATATTAGAATGGCTGGAAATCGAAGGAGAAAAACCGATCCGAATTTCATTGAGCTTGCTGGTTAGATCATGCCGAGACTATCTGCAAAGATATGAATGACTTAACTCCGTCCTGTCGTTCCCCAATTCGGTATTTCTACGCCTATTTTGTCTGGCGATGGTTCGTCGGCCTTTTGCTAATTGTGGCGGCGACGCTCAAGGTCCACAATGTCAGTGCAATGCCATTGAAAACAGATTCTTGGATGACACTACATGTGATGTTTCTGGTTGTCGCCTTTGTTGAGTATTCATTTGCTTGTCTGCTGCTCTGTAATCAATTCCGTAAGTGGTTAGCGTTGGCGTGCGCCGGGCTGTTTCTTTCTTTTGCTGCGGTAACAGCTCGTCAAGTTATCCTCAATGAGGCGAGTTGCGGGTGCCTGGGAATTATCGAGGTACCGCCCATTTGGATGTTTCTGTTTGATTCTGTCGCTTGTTTCGTTTTCGTGTGGTTTGCGCGAAAACTGAATCCCGCCACGCAACCTATGAGTTCAGAGGGTTGGAGGTTTGGTATTGCAATGATAGGGATCACGATCGCGTTTTTAATTTGTCGAACCAGCATAGGCAATTGGCGAGCTGTTCGAGACGGGTTCTCGAACTTTTCGGTTGCTGAGTCGCTCCCTTACCGGCAAGGTGATTTTGTCAAACTGGAACCTGTGACATGGCAGGGCAAGCTGTTTCCTTTGTCTGAATATTTGGAAGATTCCCGGCTCGCACAAGTTGATGGTCGCTATTTGCTGTACCGAAAAAACTGTGTTCACTGCAGGGAAATTATTGAAGCCATTCTTAAAACGCCAGAAAGCGATGGTAAGCTGCCGGTAATCTTCGTCGAAATCGATGGCGCCGACACACCGGCCTATATTCAGAGGGCAGCTGATGACAATTCGTTGTTCCATATTACGTCTTTAAAGCGGAAGTTCCGTTGGTTGGTTGAACCACCGGTGCTCATAGATGTGCGTAACGGTGTCGTAAAGTCGGTACTGAATTCTCAATAGCTATTTTGCCGAGAAGCCGCTATCTACATTCGCTATGGATTGGAAATGTTTCTTGCCGATTGTCTTTGAAGACGAGAAATTTCATTGGTCTAGATTCCTTTTCGTCGTGGTGGAACTCCACATGAATTGCCCAGCGACGGCCTCATTCTCGTTCCATCTCATGGATCAGTCGCGTGGCGAATGATCCATGCTTTTCTCTGAACCGGAAATGGGCTCGTTATGCCTTTTGCTCGCTCCAAGGCCAAAAATCGCGAAAAAAAGCACGTATGTCCCCGTCGTGCTCAGGGAACGCTTTCCCATAAATGGTCCAAGTGAGCGATCACGCCTT
>JBGTHU010000519.1:0-7037 GCA_041745975.1 Mariniblastus sp. | reverse complement strand
GAGTTAAAGGCCGGCAGCTTAAACACTCAAGTAAACTACGTGTTGGATTTTATCGAACCGCAGGCGATCCAACAAAAAGTGGAAGTCATTCGTCATTTAGACGCCGATTTACCCAGTATCAAGCTGGACCCACTGACATTGCAAGCAGCTCTGATTAACTTAGTAAAAAATGCGTTGGAGGCCATGCCCGATGGCGGTCAATTGCTGGTTCGGACAAGAATTATTCGCACCGGCGTAGCTCTTGACTTGATCGATACCGGATGCGGAATGTCACCCAATATGCTGATCAACATGTTCAAGGATTTTTACACCAACAAACAAGGAGGAACGGGGTTGGGCCTTCCCACCGCCAAAAAAATCATTGAAGCCCACAGTGGAAAAATTAATGTTCAATCTGAGTTGGCCAAAGGAACTCAATTCACGATCGAATTCCCCACCCCGCGGCGAATCGATCCTTGAAAATTCAACGAAAAAAAGCCGCTTGAATAGAAATCCAAGCGGCATCGAATGACCAAAAAAATCTTATAGAATCGGCTTTCACCAATTTCGGCAGCTCTTAACGACGCCGTCTCTGAATCATGATTCCCATCATCGACAAAGCCAAAATCGAAACCGTGGTGGGTTCCGGAATCGGCACCAATGTATAAGTCCCAGGCCCTCCGTTGATTGAAGGGATCTCCGTAAATGCGGCAGACAAAGCCGCGAGTTCACTTAAAGAAATCGTGTAGTTACCTGCCGTCGCCCCAGTCGTATTGAGAATCAAAGAAGCGATTTGATGGCGTGTGTCCGATTCAGGAAACGTGAGAGCGGGTGAACCCCAGAATGCAACGTAGAAGGCGCTGTTGGTTGGAAAGCTATCATTGTCGAATCCAGCCCCCCCCTGCAAGTTCGTGCCGCTGGACCAAAGGCCAGCAGTTCCATCCCCGGTATCTAGGGTCGCTCTGACATCAACCCCTAAAGGCTGTTCCTCGGCGGTATTAGCGGCACCGGAAGTCGTTGACCCCAAAAATAAACCAAATTCAGCGGAATTACCCACCACGATAGGAGTTGGACCACCAATCTGTTCAATGAAGAAAACCAAATCGGCTTTTAATGGTGCCGAGGCAAAACATAGCAGGGCACTAAAAAGTAAAATAAATCTTTTTCTCATACTAACACTCCGAAAGGTTCAGGAAGTAAAACAAAGTTCGAATCATCAAATTTTATCTCTGGGAGATTAAACTTGATTATAGTCTAAATGACAGTTGTCGGTCAATTGAAATTTCGCTGTTCAAATTGCTTTCCGTCGATAATGAATCCGATTCGACATCATCATCTGTGAAAAAACTTTGGAATTTGAAGGATTCCACTTCTAAAAGTTGAGTTTTGGGGGCTGACAAAGCGAAATCTTCGAAATATCGATCCGCATCCGCATTTTTCCGCAACTGGCTTTCATTAATTGGGGAGCTGACGATTTCTCGAGAAGCGATATCAAAATCAGAAATACCACCAAACACCCAATCTTTGGGGTTTGATCGCGTTTGCTGGTCCGCTTTATCAAAATCCCTACTTCCATCGTTGCCACCAGCAAAGAACTGCATTGACGCCCCACCATTGCCTGGAATTGTGATGTTTCGCAGCACCCTCGTTCCAATGGCGCCTGTCATATTAATAATGTCCAAAACTGTCACATTACCTGACTTGTTGATATCCCAAATGTTACTTGATCCAACCGCATTGGGTGACGCTTGTCCGGAGATTTGAACTGCATCCAACACGGTAACGCTATAGCTTGTTCCGGAAAGCCCCGAGACCTCACCCAGCAGGTGTCCAATGTAGTAAACTTCGTCAGCCGGCAATCCAGTTTTCGCATTGGCTTTTACCGTAATTCTTAGCCATCGATTTTCGATTACGTTATTTGGCCACTCAACCAACACTCGATCTGGGGAACCTGGCGTAATCGAAATACCCGAGGGTGAAGGAGCTGTTATCCAATCGGCGGGGAGGTTATCCCCTTCATTAAAATTGCCTTGGGGGCTCATCTGGAAAACAAAATCGTCAACCGTCAAGCTACCGGCAAGATTATCAATGTCGAAAACAATTCCATTGATTCCCCGTGTTGAGTTCGTCAGATTGTCAAAGCTCAATGTTTGAGGATTCGCACCCTCCTTTGCCAACATCTTGACGGAATCCAGGCGATCCCAACTACTAAAAGCGGACCCGCCATAATAGACAAAGCTCCCCAAAACTTCGGCGACTGCGTCTCGTTCGCCGTAGGTTTGATTAAAGAGCGGAACCCCACTGGTGGTCACATTGATGATTCCATCAACGGGAACGGTAAAACTCCAACCATCCTCGGTTAAGATCATATCGTGGTTGCCGGCCGGCAAATCAAATAAAGCCCATCCATCCGAGTTGGTTGAGAACGCGATATCCGGGTTGGTTGTGATTTCCAAATTCCAATTGAGCAACGTTCCAACATCACCATTGGCATTGTCCCTCAATCTGAGAATCCAATCTCCATTGGGATCCATTCCATTAAATACTGACAATGCCTCAATCGGCCGCCATGAACCGGTAAACGGAGCCACTCCTGAAGAGATTAAATTCGCTGCGCTGTCATCAAATACAGTATTTACAAGATTGTCACCATTACCGCCATGTCGGTTAAACAGCAGGACTTCGGTTCCAGTTGGATCCTCCAACCAAATCTGAATATCACCAATCCAAGTATGGGTCATATTGACGGTCACATTGATGTCTTCAACCAATCCAACGAGCCCGGAGACGGTTTGCGAGGTTTGTACCGTTGTGTTATCGGGCACCGTCAAATTGGGATTATCGAAGAAGTTATCAACGACACTCCCATCCAAGGTCCCGTTGTTATTGCCATCCAAGAACAAAACACGATTGCCCCTTCCCGTTTCGCCATCATCAACGATTCCATCGCCGTTGAGGTCGTTGAAAACATTTGCGTAGAATCGATCGTTCACACCGATGCCAAAGTCACTGCAATCATGTTCGTCACCCGAACCAGTGATCACAATCGGATACGAAGATGCTGACCCTGGAGACATCGACCAAGCTGCTGGGAGAAGCGGCACGGCATCGTAATTCCCGATTTCCAGATTGTCGTAAGCATAGAAACCGAAAGCATCAGTGATCACAGTCGCCTCACCGGTTGCAATGTCAAGCTCCCAATTCAACAGGACACCATTGTCACCTGCAGCGACATCAAAGATATAAAGAGTCCAATCACCGTTTGCTTCCGATGCACTCATTCCATTGAAAATGGAAAGTGGAGTCTCAGGCCGGAACGAACCCGTAAAAGGTGCTGCACCTTCGGAAATCGCCAGCGGAGCCTGATCGTCAAAGATGGTGTTCGTCAAATTGTCAGCTGAACCTCCCCGCTGATTGAACAGCTGTGAAAAATCTCCATTGGGGGCTTCTAGGAAAATGACCATATCAGCGACCCAGGTGTGGGTAACATTGAGCTTCACATCAACATCCGTGACGAAGTCAGTCAAGCCAGAGACTGAGATGCTGGTGATGGCGGCAGCGGTGTGATCAAAACCTAAATTGGGAGCATCACTAAATGTATCTATGTTAAACGTATCGGCGACGCCGTTACCATTGGTATCAAATAAGATCGGGACTCCCGCAACCTGACTTTCAAATGTTTGTTGCGATCCGTCACCGTTGTAATCCTCGAACAAGAATCCATTGACTTGAGCCTGCACGGCTTCCGACTCAATTTCGAAAGTGAACGACGGTGCGGTCGGGTCATTGGAATTGATCGTAATCTCCGCTGTATGCGTGCCTACCGTTAAAGGGTTAAACTCGATGGTGAAACTCGTGCCTTCACCCAATCCCAATGTTCCTGGCCCACTTTCGGTAATCGAATAGGCACTTGACCCGGATACAGAAATCGAATACGTCAAGTCTTCAGTGCCTTGATTTCTAATTCTCAAAATACCTTCGGTCAAACTCTTGGTAAACACATTGCCAAACGTCCATCCGGTGGAAGCATCAGCCACCTCGACAAAATTGGTCGTTACCGATAACTGGACATTACCAATCCCCCTCAATAACGATTCGGCGTTGAGCAAACCATGACCTCCGTCGAACCCATGGCCACCATTCAAGACATCATAAAATTCGCCCCCGGCCAGTTTCGTATTGGTTCGCAACAACTTGCGTAGTTCCGCGGCGGTGATATCGACCCCCAAATCGTCAGCGTGGGCCAAGGCCAGGGCCGCCACCCCGGCGGCGAGCGGTGCTGCCGCTGAAGTGCCGCCAAAGCCATTGGCCCCAGTTCCCGTGTAATCGCCCGGAGCGTATCCCGAAATTCCGACTCGGTCGGTCGAATCAATCGCAAGATAAATCTGTTCACCTCCCGGTCCAGTGACAAAATCGTTGCTGGGAGTAACGATATCTAACAGAGGGCCGCGACTGTGGTACGAAGACAATTGACCGGCGTTATTGATCGAACCAACGACCACTACACCCTCATTAACCGCCGCTTGATTCGCCGGATTGCCAATCAAACCGGGGGAATTACCGGATGCAAAAAACTGAGTCACTCCCAACCCGCCTCGGGCCTCGTTCGTAGCCCATTGTAAAGCATCATTAATGGCAACGCTGACACCGCCGCCGCCCCAAGAGTGATTCACAACGGCAGCCGCATCCCACTGCCCCGTCCCATCAAACGTCCGCCCGGAAAGGTAGTACATCGCGGATGCAATTTGGGCATCAGTTGCCACATCACTTCCGGCAAACATGCGGGCCGACAGGACCGGTGACCCATAGGCAGCCCCCACGACTCCCAGGCCATTGTCACCTCGCGCGGCGGCAATTCCTGCCACAGCAGTTCCATGCGCATCAGTCGAAGCTACGGGATGACTGTTATTATTATTGTTGACGAAATCCCAACCATGAAGATCACCAACCCAGCCATTCCCGTTCGAGTCGGTAAAAGCATTCGCATCGCCTTGATAAACCAACAGGTCGGGATGGTTGAAAGGCACGCCATCATCCAGAACACCCACGACGATCGAAGCGTTGGACCCCTGCTTGATATCCCAAGCCTCGGGCATATTAACATCCGTATCGGCCAGCCCGGGAACCGCATTCGGCCCCCCCATCTGCTGACCGGTATGATGCAGTGTCCACATATTCGCCCAGCGAGGATCATTCGGAGTGTAAAAACGTTCCCATTTTTGATGAAAGTTAGGAGCGACCCAGACAAGATCTTTTTCTTGAGCAAGCTGATTGATCTCAGCCAAAGCCGCTTCGCCGTAACCCGCACTCAACGTGGCCACGAATTGATCAGGAGTTCCAGCGAGTCGATAATAGCCATCAAATCGATCGCTGTCAAAATACTCCGCCGCATCGGTTGTACCAGGCAACCTAACAATCACTTCATTCAGCAGCACAGCTTCAGTTTCCGCTTCGCCAACTTGAAACACCGGAACGATCGAGCTGGCCCAACCTGAATCAAGGGCAGCTGTGAAGAAATCATCATCGAGCGGCCGATCCGATGCAAAAACTGAAAAATTGGAATTCACCAACGAACGCGTTTCTTCCAAGGTGTATCCGCGAAGGATTTGGGCGTGTTGTTGGTTCAACACATTGTGCGATCTGCTGATGGCGACTCGATCATTGGAAATCGTCATTCCGACTTGTTGCCCATCCGCAACGTAGAAATGTGTTGGCTCGATCTTCGCTGATGAAGTTGAGGGTAATCCCAATGAGGCAGGGGAGAGGGTTGCGGTGTGGGTTAAGTTGAATACATCAACCGCCAACAAATTTTTCGGTTCTAATGATTCATAGCTCGGAGCGGGAGAATTCGTTTTGCGATTCAATGTCTTTCGACGACTCGGAAGCGAACGGTGTTTCCCCTGCAGTTTTTCGTGCCTACCCATTTTGAATGAACCTTTGTATTTAAGCCTAAAGAATCAATTGATGAACTAAAACTTGTTTTTGAAAACATGTGAGTTAACGAATATGATAGTCTTCAAAGATCAATTTGAAGATAGGCATAACCAAAAAATTCGGAAAATTTAGAAAATTCGGAAAAGTCGAAAAGCAAGGCCGATTCGAGTCGGATTTTGCCCCCAAGCCCCAGAACAACTGGAATCTAGTCGAACGCTGGGTGAAAGTTGTCAAAAATTTGCCCTTTCGATGGATTCTGGCAATTTAAAACCGAAAAACGCCAGCTTTTGAGGCTGGCGCATTTCAGGATTTCAGTGTTGGGAGAGCAGCCCCCAAGGGGGGCAAGCAAGCAGTCATCCTCCACTGTGGTAGATTCGATGGCTGCACCGTCGACTTGATTAATACATGTCGTAATCGCCACCGTGCCCACCGGGCTTGGACTTGGACTTTTCAGGCTTGTCAGCAATCAAAGCATCGCTGGTGAGCAACAAAATCGAGACACTGGCTGCATTGCCGAGAGCGGTTCGAGTGACCTTGGCCGGATCAATAACGCCCGATTTAACCAAGTCCTCATAGGTATCGGTCAGAGCATTGTAGCCGTGGTTTCCTTTGCTTTCGATCACCCGCTCGCAAACGATTCCGCCATCCTGCCCCGCATTGCTGGCGATCATACTCAGTGGTGCACGGCAGCTGCGAACAACGATGTTATATCCCGTCACAAAATCTTGATTGGAATCTGCTGGAGCAGAGACTTGGCTGGCGGCTCGCAACAGGGCCACACCACCACCAGGCAGAATGCCTTCTTCAACGGCAGCGCGAGTGGCGTGCAGTGCATCCTCGACGCGTGCTTTCTTTTCTTTCATTTCCGATTCAGTGGCTGCACCGACGTTGACTTTGGCGACTCCACCGGCCAGTTTCGCCAAGCGCTCCTCTAGTTTCTCCCGATCGTAATCGGATGATGTGTTTTCGATTTCTCGCCGGATTTGGTCGATTCGAGCCTTGATGTCGGAGTTCTTGCCGGCGGGTTCGATGATCGTTGTTTCATCTTTGCCGACGAGTACCTTCTTGGCTCGCCCTAGTTCGGCAAGTCCGATTGAAGCGAGTTTCTTTCCCATCGCCTCAAA
>JBGTHU010000518.1:0-8504 GCA_041745975.1 Mariniblastus sp. | reverse complement strand
GTGCTGATCAAGTCCCCAGCTCAATAAGTCCTATCGAGTTTTTGTCCGTTTCGATTTATGATGAAGCTTAAATGGGTTGATTAAACTGCCATCTAGACCGAACAGCCGCGCCAAACCGCATTTTTTAACAAACAAACCGTCAAAATCTTTTAAACTGATTGCCATGGCTTTTGATTCCACTCCCGAGAATTCCTCGGATCAACAATGCGAAACTCAAACCGATCAAACCAAATCAAGGGGGACTGAGGAGGCTCAGAACAGAGACTCACTAAGCTCCGTGGCGGCAGCAGCTTCATGGTCGGTGACGATCACCCGAGCGGTATTGGGTGGCGTTTTGATGGGATTGGCCAATTTACTTCCGGGGATCAGTGGCGGCACCATGCTTTTGGCAACGGGAATTTATCCGACTTTTGTCCAATCGATTTCCGATTTAACAAGATTTCGCTTTTCTCAAAAATCGGTGGCGGTCGTCGCAACCGTCGCTTTTTCGGCGGGGTTGGCTATTTTGCTGTTAGCCGGATTATTGCGCGATTTGGTTTTGGACAATCGCTGGATTATGTATAGTTTGTTCATTGGTTTGACTCTAGGAGGACTGCCATTGGTCTGGAAGATGGCTCGACCGATCAACCGCAGCGTCTTGCTGGCGTCCGGAGTGGCTTTGATCGGCATGGCCGTTTTGGTCGGGATGCAGATCTTCGGCTATGCGGGTGGGACGTCGACCGGGATCTTGACCATGTTCCTGGCGGGGATTTTGGGAGCCGGTGCCATGATTTTGCCGGGCTTGTCGGGCGCCTATTTGTTGATTTTGCTGGGGCAGTATTTGCCGATCCTATCCGCAATCGACAATTTCAAAAACGCAGTTAAAGAACGAGACGTCTCAGTAGCCCTGGAGTCTGTCGCGACGTTGCTGCCCGTCGCGGTCGGTGTTGCGATGGGAGTTGTCCTGGTCAGCAATTTACTTAAATGGATGCTTCAGCGGTACGAAAAAGCCACCCTTGGAATCCTGATCGGCCTTTTGCTCGGTTCCGTTCTGGGACTGTACCCTTTTCAAATCGCAGTGCCGCCTGAATTCGGGGGTATCATCAAAGGACAAATGGTTACTGCAGAGAATATTGATTCCATTAAACAAAAGGATTGGCTAATCGCGTATCAACTGCCCGACCTCTTCCAAATCGGATGTTCTTTGGGATTAATCGGACTAGGGTACGCAATCACCGCCTGCTTGGCTCTTGTGGGTAAAACTGAGAGGGTTTAAGGTGCTTCTTAATGGCTCTCCCATCTCAGAAATGCATCCGCCAAGTTCTCGCAGTTCCCCAATCCCCTGCTTTCGCAAAGCCGGTTGGGAATGTATCTTAAAGGGTATAAGTAAACATGAATTCGAAGAATTTAAGAGATCAAGAGCTCTAAACGGAGAAGAGAACCATGCCTGTTGCGAAACGTTTTGTGATTTTTTGTGCCGCTTTAGCGATCTCAATTGGCTGTCCTGTCAACTCGGCTAAAGCGAAAGGATTTCAATCGGGAGAAGATACCGCGATGTCGAATGTGGATGTATTGCTGTTGCCATGGAGTGGCCCCTTGGGTGGCGTCCCCCCTTGGGATCAAGTCAATCCCGAGGATTTCTTACCGGCATTCGAGGCGGCGATCGCTCAGGCCGCTGTCGAAATCGATGCGATTGCGACTCGATCTGATCCGCCAAATTTTGAAAATACAATTGTGGCTCTGGAAAAATCGGGCCAGACATTGCGGCGAGTCCAAACACTGTTCTCAGTTCACTCGTCTAATCTAAACGTTGATCCAATTCCCGAGATCGAAAAACAAGTCGCTCCGCGACTGACTCGACACTTCGATTCGATTACTCAAAACGTAAAATTATTTGAGCGAATCAAGCAGGTCTATGAATCGACGTCAAAAGACGAACTCGATCCCGCCCAATGGCGATTGCTCGAAGAACGATATAAGAATTTTGTGCGGCAAGGAGCCAATTTGGATCAGCAAGCCAAGAACCGTCTCTCCGAGATCAATTCCGAAATGGCCGGATTGTTCACTGAGTTTAACCAACGTGTGTTGCGAGACGAAGGGATCGAGATCGTGATTGAAGATGCCGAACAACTAATCGGTTTGCCCGAGTCGATCATCAGCGGACTTTCCGCTGCGGCAGCCAACAGCAGTCATCACGATCCACAACACCCCAAATGGGTTATCATTAACACTCGCTCTGCCGTGGAACCCGTGTTGACTTATGCCGCCAACCGTCAATTGAGAGAACAAGTATGGAGAACTTTCTACAGCCGGGGTGACAATGGTGATGAAAATGACACCAAAGGATTAATTTCGAAAATTCTCAAACTGCGGGCTGAACGAGCCAAGTTGTTGGGGTACCCAACCCATGCCCATTGGCGCCTTGAGCCAGCCATGGCCAAAACCCCAGAGAACGCCATGGATTTATTATTGAAGGTTTGGCCCAAAGCAGTACAACGCGTCAAAGAAGAAGTCGCAGATATGCAGGCAATTGCCGATCAAGAAAATGCGGGAATTACCATCGAACCATGGGACTATCGATTTTACGCCGAAAAAGTTCGCAAAGATAAATTCGATCTTGATTTCAATGAGGTCAAGCCATACCTGCAATTGGATAAGCTGGTCGAAGGAATGATGTGGTCGGCCAACCAATTATTCCAAATGGAATTTTTTCAACGAGACGACATTCCTGTATACCATCCTGACATCCGCGTTTGGCAGATTACGCGATTGGGAGAAGACTTGGGGCTGTTCTACTTCGATCCGTTTGCTCGCAAAGGAAAGCGAAGTGGAGCCTGGATGAGCGCTTATCGCAGCCAACAGAATATTGATCAACCTATCCTGCCGATCGTTTCCAACAATTGCAATTACATCAAGAGTGGCGATGTGGCCTTGATTTCTTGGGACGATGCAACAACTTTGTTTCACGAATTCGGACATGCCTTGCATGGCTTGCTGTCGGATGTCCAATACCCTTCCCAAGCAGGCACCGCGGTAGCGCGGGATTACGTTGAATTTCCCTCACAAATTTTCGAACATTGGTTATCGACCCCAGAAGTCTTAAACCAGTTCGCATTGCACTATCAAACCGGAGAGCCGATGCCTGCGGAACTGGTGAATAAGATCCAACAAGCCGAAACCTTCAATCAAGGGTTTGGAACGGTCGAGTATTTGGCAAGTGCTTTAATCGATATGAAGCTACACTTGGCGGGAGATGTTGCCATCGATCCGGCTCAGTTCGAAAAAGACACACTGGCTGAACTCGGCATGCCAAAAGAAATGGTAATGAGGCACCGCACTCCTCATTTTAGCCACGTGTTTTCCAGTGATGGGTACTCTGCAGGATATTATAGCTATCTTTGGGCTGATGCACTGACTGCCGATGCGGCTGATCTTTTCGAGGAAATCGGTACTTACTTTGACCCTTCAGCTGCCCAAAAACTGTATCGGTATGTATTATCAGTAGGAGACACGGTCGACCCGGCGGTCGGGTTTCGCAATTTTCGTGGCCGAGACGTCGATACGCGGGCTCTGCTGCGGAAACGAGGTTTCCCGACGGATACTCCTCAATGATAAGTTGATGCGCGATCGACAGATAAAATTGATTACAAAAGAATAAGCCGAGTCGCTTCCAGACTCGTTTTTCCAAAAAAAATTCTTATCTGCTGTTGGCTCAATTTATTGCACCAAGCAAACTTTACTCTGTTGATCAACGATTGTTTGAATGAAAGCATCCACCATACTCTGCCCTGTCGATTTTTCAGTTTACGCTGATTTAGCCGTCGAACTGGCAGGAAAATTAATCACTACCGATCAGGCTGCCGGTTCCGCGCCTGGTCGGGTTTATCTGCTACACGTGATCGCTAACAGTGGAAAGTCATCGAAGCCCATTTCGGTGCTCGACTCGGTGGTCAATAGCGGCATCGAAAAGATTCGCGAATTGGGAAACTTTCCCCAGGAGGTCAAGGTTGAGCACCTGACCCTCAAGGGTGATCCAGGTAAGGTTATCGTCGAGTTTGCCGTCAGAAAAAAAGTTGATCTGATCGTGATGGGCACGCAAGGCAAATCCGGTATGAAACGAATGTTGCTCGGAAGTGTCTCGCAAGCTGTAATGCGAGATGCCAAGTGCCCGGTAATCACCGTCAATTCGCCCCATTAATTGAACTTGAATGGTCAATGGCTTGATCATCCGCTATCAGATAACATCAATCGCTTTATTGGAAGGCAAATTGCTGGATGTAATTTTTGACTTTGACTTTTCTGGCGGTGTTATCGCTGCTCATATAGCGAATCTTTCCAAACACAGCGCGTTCGCTCCAAGCTCGGTCATAGCGGCCCAAAACCCAAAAAATCCCGCTGTATGAGTTGGGGTTTCTGCCGTCCAGTGCCCATTTGTTATTCAGCTGGATCATGATCTGCAACGCTTCCCGGGGAGATGTAGTCCACTCGAGAATCTTCTTCCCCCACAACATCCTCAAATAGTTGTGAATAATTCCCGTGGTGACCAATTGATTTTGTGCAGCGTTCCACAAGGGATCGTGCGTTTGGCCGCTTTCAAATTGTTGCAAGTCATAGCAGAAATCTCGCGGGTCGTTTTCATGATCGGCGAGTGTTTTTTGAGCCCATGCGGGCAATGATTCGAATCGATCAAAATCATCAGTGTGAGCACATCTGTTATAACCCAGTTCTCGCCAAGTGATCATTTCGTCAAAAAATGACTCGACCGCTGCAGGGGCGCCCCACCAACCGCTCGCCTGGCCTTTGGCGTGATCGGCAACTTGGTCGGAGTTCCAACTTGCGGCTTCGGCGATCATGCGGAAGACTCGATGGGCGGCAATGTGCCCGAAATGCAGATAGGGTGACAGTCGACTGGTCATCATTTTTTCTGGCTCGTTGCGAGCTCGATCGTATTGGTCGAGCCGATTGTTTAAAAAGGATTCAGCTTGGCTGATCGCTGCGTTGCTACCTCCCTGAGTCTCCGTTAATTTAACACCGTGGTCGACAGGTAACTTTTGAAGAAATCGGTTGAGTGCCGCGTCATCATTTTTTAACTTGGAGAGATCAATGGGTGGCCAGCGTTGGGAAATTTCAGGCGGCAATCCGGCCAGCGATGGCAAATGCAGGTTCTTCAAAGGTTCCGCGATTGGGAAATGCTGGAGATGGGGAAGCAGATTTTTCTGCAAGTGGCGTCGAAAATCAAACGCACGAGAAAAAACCCGATCGGTTCCGTACATCGGGTACAATCCATTCGAGTCAACTAATTCCAACCGAGTTGGTACCAGGCGGGCGGCGAATTTCACCATCCGGGGTAAAAAAAAACAGGGAAAATCATCGCTGATTACTACGCAGGCGTCCTCGGTCAATGACTTCAGCAATCCCCGTTCGACCCCCGGGCTTGGCTCGACATAGGGATAATAGCTGACCGGCGAATTAGCGAAAGATCGTTGGTTGTCGATCATCCCTTGGATAACAAAACCGTGGATACGTGAGCTGTTCCATTGATAGCTCGAACGGAGTGCCTCGAAGACCAACAGGGGCTTTTTAAGGGCTTGGGCCCATTCGATCGCACGTTGCAATCCGAAGTTATCCTTCGTCCGTCGAGCAGCAATCATCCAGTACAAAACGTATTGGCCCTCGGGATTCACGTAAGCCGTGGCCGCGTTAAGCAGGCGAATTCGCACCTCGGGAATCGCGGAATTTGGTTGAATATCTGACATTATCTGTTCTATCGGTTATTTCGATTGCAAAAACTTGACCCTGCTGGTGAGTTGTAACTATACTTAAATAACACGATTCAATCAGCAAAATCACAACTTCGTTGGCCAAAACCGCATTTTAATGTCGATTCCAACCGTTGTTGACTTCCAATTTTAAACCCGTTTTTGGGCGAGATTAATGCGACAAACTAACTTGATAATCCCTATTTTGATTCTATCGGCATTCTGCTTTTCGCTGGCAAAATCTGCACTGGCACAACGACAGTTAGACCCCAGAGCGATAATCACTATTCCTGTGACTCTAAATCCGCGAGACAGTTTCTCACTGCCGATGCCCTTAGCCGGCTTGAATGCGGCTGACTACAGCCCAGTATTTATACCGCGGCATGAAACCCTGAAAAACAGGGGCCAAGGAGTAATTTATTTTCGTGATATTTGGGAATACGAGTTTTCCTTTGTCGGTGGATTACGGCAAGCCGTCTTAGAGGTTCCCGATCTCGACTCGCAAACCACCAGCCGCCGAAACGTTTGGTATATCATTTATCGGATACGGGACCGTGGCAACACACTGGTTTACGAAAAAGTTAAACAGAACCCCGAGTTCGAGCATTTGCTGGAGCAAATGAATCGGGATCGCCCAGTTGCCTCAGAAAAGAAGATCTTTTTGCCTCGTTTTTTTCTCGAAGGTTCCGTTATCGGCAACCCGGAAGACGGGTATCAGCGGGTTCGATACCCCGATATTACCAGCCCCATGATTTTGCGGCAGATTCAGCGACTGCACGATCCTGGATTGACCTTGCTCGATCCACTGCAGATGTCTCAAGCCGAAATTCCCTTCGCTGCCTCTGACGCCGACGGTGGTGTCTGGGGGGCAGCGGTGTTTACTGACGTCGACCCACGGATTGACTATGTCAGTTTGTTTGTGGAAGGGCTGACAAATGCCTTTCGTATTACAGGGGAACCGGGGGAGCCCAATCTACGTAAAACACTGCAATTGAATTTTTGGCGCCCAGGCGGAATTATCGATGAGGACAAGGACCGAATTATTTACGGTATCCCCTTAGTTGATAACCCGCAACAACAAGTTCTGATTGCCCAGCGATACAATCTGCCAGGCCCACTGATTCGAGTCTATCAACGTCGGCCCGATGCAGGCGAACGAAGAGTGCTGATTGCCGAAGTCGACGCCCAGGTTGACTTGAGCACCTTCGAATCCCCTCTGATACCATTGTTGGACGGTGAAACGCTTCCTGTCGTGATTGCCGATGCTCTGGTCAAAGCAGGCCATGATGTAGACAACGGCCAGCTTTCGGTCACCATTCCTAAATCTCGATGGCTCCTAAAAGATGGTGAATCGGAATACATTATCGCCTGGGAGCCTCAATTTTGGGAGCCGGTGACGGTCCGTAATAAAAAGCAAATTCGATTTATAAAAGCTCTTGATAATCTGTGGATCTATCGATAAAATGAGGACTTGAGACAATCGTAAATTAGTTTTGAAAGATATCTAACAATGGCACATAAAAAAGGTCAAGGTTCCAGCCGAAATGGTCGTGATTCGAACGCTCAACGGCGCGGGGTCAAGAAGTTTGGTGGTGAACAAGTGATTGCCGGTAATATATTGATCCGACAATGCGGAACTAAATGGCATCCCGGTCGAGGCGTCGGCCAAGGAAATGATTTCACCTTGTACGCCTTAGTTGATGGCTTTGTGAAGTTCGACCGAAATGGCCGACGGATCAACATCGTATCGGCTCGATCTTGATCCATACGCTTTCCAGCAAAGATTGATTTGAGCTAAAATTTAAGTATTGCACCAAGGGATACCGTTTGGTAATCCCTTTTTTTTCTGCGCCATTCCAATGACGTATCACGTTTTCCGTTTCGGATGTTAGCAAAGTGTTTGTCGATCGAGTCCAAATCGAAGTCCAAGGGGGAAGAGGAGGCCATGGCTGCATGAGCTTCCGCCGCGAGAAGTACGTCCCTCGGGGTGGCCCTGACGGAGGGGACGGCGGCGATGGGGGAAATGTGATCTTAGTGGCCCGACCGGGAGTTAATAGCTTGGTGGCCTTGGCGAACCGGCATCATATTCGTGCTGAATCGGGAACCAATGGACAAGGGTCAGGACGGCATGGCCGAGGCGGAGTCGATGAAGTTGTCGAAGTTCCCACCGGCACGGTGGTAATCGACGCAGAAAATGAATTTATCATCAAAGATCTTTCCGAGGACGAAGCGAGTGTGATCGTAGCCAACGGGGGTCGCGGTGGTAAAGGGAATACACGATTCAAATCTTCCACCAATCAGGCTCCCCGCCAGGCCCAACCAGGTCAACCGGGCGAAATCAAACGCCTGATTTTGGAGTTAAAAGTGATCGCCGATGTCGGCTTGGTCGGTAAGCCCAATGCGGGCAAAAGTACTCTACTCAGTCGCATCTCGGCGGCTCGCCCGGAGATCGCTGACTATCCCTTTACCACGAAATACCCCAATCTGGGAATCGTGGCAATTGACGAAGATCGTTCGTTTGTGTTGGCCGATATCCCCGGATTGATCGAAGGGGCCAGTCAAGGCTTGGGACTGGGGCACGACTTTTTGAAACATATTGAACGTGCCGGAATTATTGTCCATCTGGTTGAGCCAATGCCGACCGATCAAACCGATCCGATCGAAAATTTTCGAACGATCCGACACGAACTGGAAGAATACAATCCACAGCTTCGTCAGCGCCCCGAGATCATTGTCGTCAGCAAATCCGAGCTGCCGGGCGCCATG
>JBGTHU010000517.1:0-4649 GCA_041745975.1 Mariniblastus sp. | reverse complement strand
ACTCCCAGATCAAAATTCGATACAAATTTGGCACTGTTGAACCAATAGTGATGAATATCAATCCCCAAAAAATGAACCGAATAGATATGTCCACCCGCCACCCCCATGAAGTCGGCGATGATCGTCAACAACGGAATCAATAATAAGCAAGCCAAGAATCGAGGTACTACCAAATAGCGAATCGGATGAGCCCCCATGGCGGAGAGCGCGTCAATTTGCTCGGTGACGCGCATCGTTCCCAGCTCCGCCGCCAACGCACTGCCGACTCTCCCGGCCAGCATCGTAGCCGCCAATACGGGACCCAACTCGCGCACCAGGGTCATATTGATCACGCCACCCAAACGGGTTTCTAAACCCAATTGGTGAAATTGGTAATAGCTTTGCACCGCCAGCACCATCCCAATGAAAGTTCCCGTCAACGCCACCACCGGCAGACTGGAAACGCCGACTTGATAAAAATTGGGCCAAATCGTCTCCCGCTGGGGCAGTCGCGTCATCATCCAAACAAAAGTCTGGTAAACAAAAATCGAAAAATCCCCGATCGCAACCAACGAACTAATCACCAATCCACCCCAATTTATAAACCAACCCGCCAAACCTCCTGGGTTGGTTTCATTCGGCGGTGTTGAGATGGAGTTGGTTGCTGACATTTAAGTTTTAGAGAGGAACTGCGTTATCGACTGAGTTTGACCTCAGTATCGCGATTGAATTGGTAACCTGCGTCGAATGACAATATTTTCAGCTCCTCTTATTAGGGAAATTTTCTTTTGCTGTCAATTTGGTTAAATTTAATGCATGCAACATCGCTCGGCGGACTCTTAATTATTAATGCCTATCTGAAAATAGGAGGCCGGCCTTTGGAGGCAAATCGATTTTTCCAGGTTTTTACGTTCGCCCAAAGGGACTGCACCCCTACTCCGATACTAAGCGAATCGCCGTGAATGATGGCTGATAGGGGCTAGCATTTCAAAGCTAGTATTTATTGACTACAATTTTAATCTTCCTGATTTGCCAGAAACTCTTTGGAATTAACCCAGTCATCCCATGCCAACTTTACCGGAATCGAACTCAGATTCAACCAAAATCATAACTCATCCGTTGGTTGCTTGCCATTTGTCCGTGTTGCGTGACAAAGCGACTCCTCCGGCCTTGTTTCGTCAATCCGTCAGCTGCTTGGCGACGTTGTTGGCTTACGAGGCGACCGCGGACTTGCAGACCACGGAATATGAGGTTGCCACACCGCTGACAACAACGACCGGATTTCAGCTTACCCATCGGATTGGATTAGTCCCCATCTTGCGGGCTGGGATCGGAATGGTCGAGCCGATGCTGGATTTGATTCCCAACTCGGAGGTCTGGCATTTAGGATTCTATCGCGATGAAACCACGGCTCAGCCAGTTCATTACTACAGCAAGTTGGCTCAACGTTTTCCAGTTGACGTGGCGTTTGTACTTGATCCAATGTTAGCCACAGGGGGATCCGCCGAAATGGCCTGTCAATCGCTGGTCGAATGGGGGGTGCGTAAAATTAAAATGTTGTCGATCATCGCCAGTCCTCAGGGGATGGCACGGTTGCGCGAGGGATTCCCCAACATTGAATTGTTGACCTGTGTGATCGACGAAGGATTAAACGAAAACAAGTTTATCGTGCCGGGATTGGGGGATGCAGGCGACCGGATCTTCAACACCGGACGCGATACTCCAGGGGGATGATACCGACGAGACGCCACAGACCCGCTGAAGTCGTTGGAAGTTTCAGTCATCATCAGTCTCATCTGCCGTGTCAAAGTTCGATAAAAATAGGGCTCGTTGATAGCTTTGCGGATCGATTTCGCGAAACTTGGCCAAGGCAACTTTTGCCTTGTCGTGAGGGCAGGCCAGTAGGTATTGAAAGATCGGCACGCGCAGCCATTTCGTTTTCCCTTCGGCTGTTCGGAACAATTCAATCAATTGATCTAACACTTCCCAATCTTCCCAACGAGCCAGATCAGCGATGATTAAATCGGCCAACTCGGGGCGTTGCAGCAACTTGCGAACGGTTGGAATCAATTTCTCCTTGGGGACGATTTCAGCTTCCGTCCCGTGAAAACGAAGTGCAGCCATCACTTGGTGCAGTAACACATAATCGATTTCGGGGTTGTCAACAAACTGTTGTTCAATCAGCGGCAACCCGGCGGCACCATGAAGGCTGAGGTAACAAGCGATCAGCGAGTCCAAGCCCACCCGATCGAGTGGGTCGTCTGAGCAGATCAATTTTTCCAACAGAGGGACATCTCGTTCCGGGTTCCCGGCGACCCCCAGCATCGTGAAGTAGAGTCTTCGAAAATTTTCATCGACTTCTTTGTCCTGAATAAAACGTAATATTTTTTCTCGATCAATCTGTTCTCGCATCTGCAACAGGTCGTCGTAGCTGGCGATGGCGAATTCATCATAGGCATCGGTCGACAAAACCTGGTTTTCATGCCCCAAATATTCTTGAAAGAAAACCAGTCTCTCCGGTCCCGATTCAGGCAACTCCTGAATCTTCAGCAAGTACTCGGCCAAGCCCACCTCGGCAGGGATCGGCGGCCACCAACCCGTGTTCGGAGTCCCAATGCCGAAGCAGAGATATTGGGCACCGACCACCAATGCCTCGTCAATGCGGGTCTCGAAGGTCGCATCCATTTCGATAAAGTTCTCCCCCTTGAAGACTTGCAAAACCTTAAACGTACCGTTGTAGTTTCCCGGCACATCCTCGTCATCGGTGATCTCAGAGTCGGGCAGCTTGGTCTTGTCGATCAAGGTCGCCACCACCGTTAATTCGTTGACACGCAATTGCTCGCCCAAGGTGATATTCACGGTCGAACAAAATGGACAGAAGGCTTCCATTTTGTTGATGGAGCCGCTAGATCCGCTGGCGTTCGCGGAAGCAATCAGCAGCATCCAGTTGGCCAGTATAAATGCGATTGTAAACAGGCTGAACTTTTGGATTTTTTGGATAATGATCATGTCAAAACTTGTGATTCGCTTATTTCTTTTGAGTGCCCAGTCCCAGATAGGCTGCGGCGATGCCTACCACTAAACCAATCGCGTGAGCCCAATTCGCAACGGCGAATCCGAATAGCTCGATGGTCAAATAGGGAGCTTCGCGTCCGGGAAGCATACAAAACACCAACCAGACCAACATGATAATGATAGTTGATTGCGGCAAAAAAAGCCGGCTGTTTGGGTCAATTACCGATTTTGTCCAAATAAAACCAAACAAACCGTAAACAACTCCGGACATACCGTAAAACCGGCTGGCCACGATTTGTTCTCCGATGAAAGCGATGGTTGGAAATGTTCCACCATATTGCACCGGCACTGTTCCTTGAGCCAAATTCGAAAAGATCGCCGAAAACAACACCAACAGTAATAGACGCCAAGTGCCATAACGCCATTCAATCATGCGGCCCAGCATAAACATCCAATACATATTGAACAACAGGTGCAAGGCAGAGGCATGCATGAAAATAGGTGTCACCAGCCGCCATAATTCGCCTCGATAGATACTGGCCAAACGAAATCGTAGGTCATCTCGATTTTCGTTGACACTTTGAAAGATCGATGAAGCTTGTTCCAACGACAATTTGGTGAAGACTGACTGCTGAAATAAAATTGTATCGGTCGATTCACCAAAGCCGGTAAACAGAGTGAAGATCACGCTGATCGCGATCAGAGTCAAGGTGGCTATCGGCCTAGGGTTCAATTTGCGAAACCCAACCACAATCTTCTTTTGGATTCGCTTTTTCTTGTTTTCTTTTGAACGGCGTATTTTTTGGGCGACCGGGATTGAATTGGCATACTTCGAAGCGTCGGGTTGCTGTAAGAATTCCGCTAGCTCTTTTTTTGCTTGCAGCAGATCGTCTTCTTCTTCAATCCATACTTCGCACCCTTCCGTATCGGATTCATCCGCTCTAGCGGGAATTCCGACGGTAATCAAATAGGCCGCAAATCGCTGTCCCTGTTTAATGTCTTGTAATTGACCGATTAATCTCATTTTTTCGTATTGATTTAATTTAAAAATTCAGAGACAGTCCTATTGGTCGGCTCTCGGGCCGCTTTCGGGCGGATCATTGAATATCTTTAATTTCGTGGTTCACTCCAGATTATCGAACAGATTCCCAGCCCCGTCCATCCCGTTATCCGTAGTTGTTGGATATTGCCGTTCGTTATTCAATTAGCCAAAACGTTCATGATTACTCCTTTTCATTCCGTTTAGGTCAATCCGTTTCACTGTCATTCATCCATGTCCAATCACTCACCCAATCAATCCCCCCACGATTTTTCGCCGCCGGTAAGCATCAGCAATGCGGGCGGGACGAGCCGTGAAGGCACCAGTCCTCATTTCGCCTTGGGCCGAGAATCTCGTGATACTGTCCCAACACTGGAGGGACATACGTCTGCCAATCCATCGAGTCCTGGATTGGAAACGAATTTGGTCGATCAAACCAAACATCAAATTCGCACATTAGCCGCCGAAATCGCCGATTTAGCTCACTCGGAAATTCCACCGCAAGAGTTCTACCAAGGTTTTTTGACACGGATGACTCAAGCGTTGGCATCCCAAGGTGGTGTAATTTGGATTCGAGAGCAAGCGGGTCAACCTTTGAAGTTACAGTATCACATCA
>JBGTHU010000516.1:0-3327 GCA_041745975.1 Mariniblastus sp. | reverse complement strand
GGTTTGCCTTGATAGCTGGCACCGAGTGCTTCCGCCGCATCTTCGATTAGCGTGACATCAAATTCAGAGCAAATTTCTTGGATCGCCTGATAATCGCAGCATTGGCCCAGCACATCAACGGTCATCACGGCAGCGGGCATGCGGTTTCTGCGACGGCAGTCCAACAATTCGTCTCGCAACAGGTTGGGATCCATGTTCCAACTGCGCCAGTCACTATCGATGAAAACGGGTTCTGCGCCCACATACTTGATCGCATTGGCAGTAGCCACAAATGTAAAACTGGAGGTAATCACTTCATCCCCTGGCTTGACACCTACCATCATCAAAGCCAGGTGCAGTGCTGCGGTACCGCTGGCCAGAGCCGCCGCTGAAGCGACTCCAACTCGACTGGCGAATTCTTGCTCGAACAAATTCACATGGGGTCCCAGCGGAGCGATCCAGTTTGAATCAAATGCATCCATCAAGTAGCGACGTTCATTCCCCAACATGCAGGGAGGGGACAAGAAAATTCGAGATGGAGTTTGGTTCATGGGTCGCATCAGGTAAGGCTATCAATCAAAACGAAATCAAAAGCGAACGACGATTCGTCGTTTGGTGGGCGATACGAGACCTATCGCTTTCGCTGGATCACCGACAATACTTCCGTGGCGTCAATTACAATCCTGCGTTGGTCTTCCATTTCCACCAATAATTGTTCGACGATGATATTTTGAGCCAAGACGCGGGCTCGACCGTCTCGAGTGACAATTTCAGCTCCGACGCGCGGAAGCTGCTTACGAATCTCTTCATAGGTGTCGAATTCGTACCGCAAGCAACACTTTAATCGGCCACAGCGGCCTGATATTTTGGTGGGATCAAGCGTGGCTTTTTGCAGTTTGGCCATTTTCATGGAAACGGGAGGCATTGTTACTAAATGCGTATTACAACAGACCGGTTTTCCGCAGTCCCCGTAATCGGCCAGCAACTTTGCTTCGTCTCGAACGCCAATCTGTTTCATTTCGATTCGCGTTTGGAATTCGCTGGCCAATCGCCGCACTAACTCGCGAAAATCAACGCGATTTTCCGCCAAATAATAAACAACAATCCGCTCGCCGCCGAATAATTGCTCGATATCAATCAACTTCATTTCTAGGCCCAAGTCACTGATACAACGTTGGCAAATCTCCAATTTTCTTGGTCGCGAGGCATCGATATGGTTGATCTCATTGATATCATCCTCGGTTACGCCGCGAACAATTTGACCTGAGGGAGCCGCATCGAGCATGTCATGTTGGTCATTTGTGACACTACATAATACCAAACCGACCTCCAATCCACGATCGGTCCGGACAATCACTTCATTTCCTCGCTGATATTCAAAGTGACCGCGAGAAGTCATAGCGCTCAAATTTTTCATGAGACCATAGCGTACGATAAACTTATGAATCGCAGATTCGGTCATTGTTTATTCCGGCAGCCAAAGTTTCGACGGATGGCCTTCGACCGAACCCGGTGGACTGCTAATCAGTAAATCATCGTTCGGTGTTGGCAATGTTAGGGGTTGATTGTTTGGAGCACCGGACAGATCGGCACTGTAACCTTCGGCAGGATTTGATGAATTGATCAGACCATATCTTTTCAACAAATTGGCAAATTGAGTTCGCGTTTTGGGGTCGTCCAGATACTTCGACTCCAGCGTTTGCATTAAATCAGGTAGTTTGTCGAACAATTGAAACTTCAATCGATACTCGAATTCTCGGACAAAGAACGGACCCAATGGAAGGTTGCAATCGCGAGCCTCACTCCGAGCCTTCGCTAAATATTCCAGGCCCTGAGCCGAATCGAACGACAACTGCCCCAGATTTTCGTAGAGGCTGTACTTTGGCACCAGCGTTTGGGCAGGTCGCCGCAACAGCTCCTCGATGGCATGCCGTAGACAACGAAGCTGTGAATTCTCTGAGGTCACTTGATAAAAAATCGCCAGCTCTTGATCCGTGAGACTTTCGACCTTCAAACATTCTCGCTCCAAAGGGGTCAAGTTCCAGATATCACCTCCCTCCAATTCCCGTTCCGGCAATCGAGGGATTCCCAATTCATCAGCCGCTTGTCGCAATCCGTCAGAAAATTCTAATAAAGAGCTGGTCGGCGTAAGGGTAATCCGAGTCATCAGCGCTAAAAGTGGGATTGTAAATTCAGGTTTCTTCGAGGCTTCGGCAACGGAAAGTGAGTTGATCGCTGATGCGCGGTAGTCCGGAAACCGCCGCTTAAGATTTTTCACCAATTGGCGAAAATTCAATTTTTGATAAACCTCGAAATCGAGCCCGGGAGGCGAGTAAGAGTTTTGATCCAAAAGCAACTCCATGGCGTAAGTCTGTCCAACCTTTTCGCTGGTCTCACTCGTCACCAGATCGTGAAGAAGATCGCGTATTCGCGTTAGAGCGGACTCAAACGCCGGGGTATGATTGAGTTCTACCTCCAATCGAGCGGGACGATCGGTTTGCTTACCAAATAAATCACAATACCCCAATACCAGCGGGACGTGTTCATCGATATCATCTCGCTGCATATCCTCCAACGTGATTTTGCGCTTATCCAGTAGAAAAAAGCTGTTCCGAGGTGGAGGGGTTTTGTTGTCGCTATTTTGCGGATCAACCTTCGTCTCACTGAATTCTTCACCGGCCGAAAGCCGCTCCAATGCCGCCTGGAAATCATTGATTTCAAACGTTACCGACATCAAGTCAACAAATTCTTCATCGGATGGCTGCTCCAGCAATTGAGCCAATGCCTCGCTCTCAACGGCTCTGATTAAATCAACATCAGCCATGCGGCTGTAATGCCGCAGTGACTCGATCGCTGGTTCGTACTGTAATGACAGTAAGGCCGTAACGGCAACCGCATAAACCAGGATCGGTTGTTCCGGAAAAGCCGCGTCCAACTTTTTTAATAGTTTGTGGGCGCGACGAAATTGACCTCGTTCAACCAGAGCTTGAATGGCTTGGTATTTTTTAGCCCAATCCGATTGACGTTCGGCTGCGGTAGAAATCTGCAGCAATTGAAACCAACGCTTCGTCAACAGATTTTCGTCCGCGAATTGGTTCATCCGCGAACCGATTAATGCCAGATCGGGGTCCTCCCCTTGAAATAAATAGTTCGCCATCGCCAAATACGATCGAGCCGCGATTAAGTGTCCCTTGACGATCAAACCAATCACCACTGTTTTCCACAGGCTCAACATCGAGCCAGGAATTTGATCCCCCACCACAGCCTCTAAAACATCCTGGAATCGTTCCATCCCTCTTTCGATCTGACCCTGATGAAAATCGATCATGACCTGATGACAGAGGCCCA
>JBGTHU010000515.1:0-2604 GCA_041745975.1 Mariniblastus sp. | reverse complement strand
GCCGGCGAACGGATCGCTCGTTGGGCGCTAGCGACGCAATATGGATTTGAACGGGAACTGGAATGGAAACCGCCGATGTTGATCGAAATGGAACGGATCGAAAACGGATTGTTGTTGAAGTTGGATCGCGAAGTGGGTGATCCGCAAGAAGGACGTATCGAAGGCTTTGCCATTGCGGGAGAAGATCGACGGTTCCACCCCGCCGATGTCGATTACCGGCAGTCAGGAACTGACAATCGAAACCGTCCGCAGTTCGATCGAAAGCAGTTGGTGTTGACCAGCCCCATGGTGCCGCAGCCGATCCATTTTCGTTATGCCTGGGGGCGTAATCCACTGGCCAATTTGCAGGTCATCGGCAATAAAGATTTACCTTTTGCAACACAGAAAAGTGACGATTGGCGGATGGAAGAGGTTCCATTGGGGGTTCTAGATGGAGAGTTGACCCTTCCCCTCCCGCGGCGGGAACAAAACAGGATGCTGCAAGCGCTACGGCAGCAAGACGAAGCCCGTCGACGCAAAGAAGCGGAAATGGTTTTGGAAACAGTAGGAAATTGAACGTTAGTGAAGCGGCGCAAGACGCCCGATGCCGATCGGGAAAATGTTGTTTTTTGGGGACCGGTGGGCTCCCGCCCTTCCGCTATAATTGATTTGTACCGTAAACCACGCAATCTTAAACAAGGAAATTACCCATGAACCATTGGCATACAAGTGAATTTGGGCGTCGTCGTTTTTTGGAGATCTTAGCCGGGGGGATGACCCTTACTTTGCCTGGCTGGATCGTGGGCAAAAATGGATTGTGGATTCCTTATGAAGACTTGCCGTTAACTCCGTCCCAGACAGAAGGTCCGTTTTATCCGGAAATTTCCATTGAACAACAATTGATCAACGACACCAACTTGGCTCAGAAACTTGATGGCCACGAACTTGCCAAGGGGCAGCGAGTCGATGTTCGAGGAGTGGTAAAAAATCGCCAAGGAAAACCACACCCGGGTGCGATTGTTGAGATTTGGCAGGCCTGTGCCTCGGGACGCTATCTCCACTCGCGCGACCAAAACAGGAAAGCGTTACTCGACAACAATTTCCAGTTTTGGGGGCGGGCAATCACTGGAGAAAATGGCGAATACACTTTTCAAACCATCATCCCAGGAAAATACCCCGGAAGAATGGGTCGCCATATTCATTTTCGTATCGAAGGGGAAGGACTCAAACGCCTTTCCACACAGTGCTATTTCTCCGAGTTCGGCGACGATAACGCACAAGATAGTTTGTATCGCAGTTTGAAAGGGGAGGAGCGCCAGTTACTGACCGTCGAATTGGATAAACCTACTGACGACGATAAGAAAACTTGGGCGGGCAACTTTGACATTGTTATGGCCAACGCATAATTCAAAATCAATCGAAAGAAAATTGTGAAGTCAAATCGATTATCGTTTTTGATATTAATTACCAACCTTCTGTGCGGCGCGCTGATTGCGACCGGACAGGTGCTGGAGCAAGAACTGCAACAGACACCATTTTCGGAATTGGTGGCCGGGGCGAAACAATTCGGTGACGCAACCCGCGGAGCGATCATTTTCCACCAACCCAGTATGGCTTGTGCCAAGTGTCACCCTATTGATCCCATCGGCGGGGATGCGACCACGGCACTGGGGCCCGATCTGACGGCACTGGGAAGGGAGGTCGCGGACGAATCGTTGATCGAGTCGGTGCTGTACCCGTCCAAAGTGATTCGCGAAGGTTATGACTCGGTTACCATCTTGACCATTGACGGCAAATTGATTTCTGCTTTGCCGGTGCAGCAGACCCCTGATCATATCACCCTCCGTGACGTTGCCAGGGATGGTGAGTTGATTACGATTCCGACGGAAGACATCGAACAGATCAAGCGAAACGAACTTTCGATCATGCCCGCCGGTCAGATGAACCAATTGAATAGCAGTCAACAATTCTTTGATTTGATTCGCTATTTGATGGAAATTCGGGACGGAGGGGCTGAACGAGCCAGACAACTTCAACCCTCCCCGTCGTTGCTGACTTACTCGATTCCCGAGTATGAAAACCGGCTCGACCATGCCGGTTTGATTCGTTCCTGGAATTCTGATTCCTTCCAGCGAGGCGAAGCGATTTACAATCGAGTCTGTGCGAACTGCCATGGCACCCATTCGCAAGTCGGTTCGCTGCCAACATCACTCCGTTTTCAAGAGGGCCAATTCAAAAATGGTATCGACCCCTTGTCGATGTATCGCACCTTGACCCATGGTTTTGGACAGATGACACCGCAAACTTGGATGGTACCTTCGCAGAAGTACGATGTGATCCATTACATTCGCCAAGCCTATCTTGATACTCACAATCCGTCACAGATGTTTGTGATCAATGACAATTATTTGGCTGGATTGCCTGCAGGAGATACTTGGGGGCCAGAACCAAGTAACATCGTGGAATGGTCGGCGATGGATTACGGGCCCAGCCTGATCCACACTTACCAGATACCGGGTCGCGATCACAATTTTGCTTACAAGGGGATCGCCATTCGTTTGGACCCTGGGGCCGGTGGGGTTTCGCGAGGGAAACATTGGATGATGTTTGACACGGATACTCTGC
>JBGTHU010000514.1:0-2580 GCA_041745975.1 Mariniblastus sp. | reverse complement strand
TCGATTTGGGTAGAAATTTCGTTGACCGAAAAATCCGATTCGCCGATCATGGTTAGCAGCACATTGGCTTTGGTTTCATTGGCTCGATTGAGTGCTTTGGTAAATTCCAGCTCTTTTTTCGCATCGGCCAAGTTGTCCGCATTCTCACTACTTTTGGACATTCCCAAAAAGGCGACCAATGCCAGTACGAGGCTCAACATCACCAAACCGATTACTGCAATCAGATAGCCTTGATTGTCTCTACCCGCCATTATTTTGCTCCTGTTTGTCGAACCTGAATGGTTCTGACATTCTTACTTAAAAATAAACTACGCTTAATTTTAATTCGGTCGCCGATACTTTTCGCATCAAATCACCCAAAAATTCCGAAAAATCCCTTACAAACGGTGTCAGACGACCTGTTTGATACGATTGATTCAATTTTAATCAAATGGGCCAGCAAGTCAAAGATTTCCCAACTTTTCCTTCAAGTGTTCGCCGCGCTAACGCTCACCAGCCATTTCAGCCCCTGTTCTTCAGGCCTTTCTATCAAATCCTACGACCACATCAGGTGTTACGGTTTTAAAGGCTGCTTTTTCAATCCTTTTTCAATCGACTTGATCAGGCTCTCAATTACAACGCCATGGAAACTCCTCAATTCTCTCAGAAAACATCGTGGGTGGCATTCTGAAAAACAAAGAACCATGTGTTTGGTGGTATTTTTCTCCAAAAAACCTGCTCCAACTATCTCAAAAATGCAATTGATTAAATAATTGTCAGATTTCCATTAGAAATAGTGTACAAGCCGAGCTATTTATAGTAAATTTCGCATTGAGAAGGATCACAGTTACTCCCGAGGTTAATCAGTTTTTCGGCAAACATACGATGTGATTTCATTTGTTATGTTTGGCAAAGAGATTGGGTGGGTGTGACTTTACATCCTGGGTGCAATTTTTGTTTTTTTGCCTATTTTTATGTTGGTAGTAGGATTAGTTGGTGGCATCGCCAGTGGAAAGAGCTTTGTGGCCAACTGTTTTCATGACTTGGGTGCAGCGGTAATTGATGCTGATCAACTCAGTCATGAAGTACTGCTGTTGCCTGACGTTGTCGCTTGGGTGAGATCCAAGTGGCCTGAGGTGATCGCTGCCGACTCGACAATTAACCGGAAAAAATTGGCCGAAATCGTTTTCGACCCCGTCCATGGGGATTCTCAATTACACGATTTAGAGTCGAAGTTACACCCAGAGATCGAGGTGCGGATGCAGGAACTGTTGGTAAAGTTCCAAGCAGCCGGAACTCGCGTGGTAATTGTCGATGCGCCCGTTCTTCTCAAAGTTGGTTGGCATCATCGTTGTTCGCGAATTTTATTCGTGGATTCCCCCTTCGAAATGCGAGTTGATCGAGCAATTAAGCGAGGGTGGGATCGAGCGGAATTGATTCGTCGAGAGGCCAAGCAAACAAGCCTGGAGGAAAAACGAATGATCGCCAGCGATATAATCGAGAACCATTTTTCAGCAGAACAAACACGTGATCGAGTTTTAGAAATCTGGAATTCTTGGATAAAAATGGACTTAATCGAAAATTACCAAGATTGATCTGCATGAGTCGTTACATGTTGACATTTTTCCGAAGCGATAACGTCACAATTATGTTAGAAATTTTAATTTGGAACCGATCTTTTCCAAAGAACAAGTCATTCCCATTCTAATTGAACGATTTGAATGAAAAAATCGTTATAAGTCCAAATTTCACTATTCGTTCAGTCCCCCCATATTCGTTCAGTCCCCCCATTTAGTCAAATGCTTTCATATGACAGATCCTCATTCCCAACGTGGTATAAGAAAAGGCCCCCTTTTCAACAAACGATCCTTCCGCAGGCCTCAACAGCCTGACTTTGACGTCGACACACAGGCCAAGCTTCATGAAATCGAAAGCGACGGCGAACCGCTTTCGGTTGCCGAGACCATTTCGTTGGCGGAACATCGAGAAATCGCCGGAACGAAACGATCCAGCAATGAGGTTTGTCGAGTCACGGAACTTCAGGTAATGGAACTGGAGGATTTGCGAGCGGTCGCGATCCAGGAAGGGGTTGCCGATGCCGAGTCGCTCGACCGAAATCAATTGATTTTTTTCATTCTCAAGGAGCGCGTTAAAACGCGTCGCATTATGTGCGGCAACGGTACATTGCAGGTTCTCCCAGACGGCTTTGGCTTTTTGCGCAATGCAGAAACTCACTACATGAACTGTCCCGATGATATCTATGTTTCGCCCAGCCAGATTCGCAAATTTAACTTAAAAAATGGCGCCATGATCACGGGTCAAATCCGTCCCCCCAAAGAAAATGAACGGTATTTCGCCCTGTTGCGAGTCGAAACGGTAAATGGCCTCGATCCTATCGTCAATTCACGACGCAAAAGCTTCGATGAACTGACAGCGCTTCATCCGGATCAGCGGATTATCTTGGATTATCAACCGGATGATATGTCAACACGAGTGGTCGATATGTTCGCCCCTATTGGCTTTGGACAACGCGGCTTGATCGTCAGCCCACCACGTGCCGGAAAAACGATCTTGATGCAAAACATGGCGCGGGCTGTTTTG
>JBGTHU010000513.1:0-3379 GCA_041745975.1 Mariniblastus sp. | reverse complement strand
TTGCCGATGCCAGGCACTTCTCAAATTCGACGTAGTGATCTTGTGTTTTGTTGTTTCGAATTGCTGTCTTAGAAACCAAGTCCAACAAATACAATGGAAATGGTGCAATTTCACATTGAGTTTGTCGGGCACAACATAAATTACGCTCCATAGCGACCAAATTGAAAGAAGCCTTTAGTGAAACGAGCCATCATTAGTGATATCCACGGCAACCTGGAAGCGTTAACCTCAGTCCTGGCCAAAATCGATGAAATGCAGATTAACGAGATCATCTGTCTGGGAGACATCATTGGTTACGGGCCCAACCCAGTCGAGTGTCTGGATTTGGTTATGAATTGTTGTTCGACCACGATTTTAGGAAATCACGATCAAGCCGCCTTATTCGATCCAGAGGGTTTCAACCCTGTGGCCATGCGAGCAATTTTCTGGACTCGTGAAAAGTTGGAGTCTGATTTGGCGGACCCCATCCGATCAGATGAGCGCTGGGATTTTTTGGGAGAGCTACCCAGGCGCCATGATGAGGGGCAATTCCTGTTCGTCCATGGTTCCCCTCGCGATCCAACCAATGAATACGTGTTCCCGGAACACATCTACGAAAAAGAACTGATGAACATGCTGTTCAACCGTTTTGAAAAATTTTGCTTTCAAGGGCATACTCACATCCCCGGATGTTTTACTGAGGACAAGAAATTTATCTCTCCGGAACAGGCAGATCATATTTTTGTTTTAGGGGAGCCCAAGTGCATGTTCAACATTGGCAGCGTCGGGCAGCCGCGCGATGGCGACCGTCGAGCGTGTTTTGTCGTGCTCGATTCAGAGGAAAAAACAGTTCGTTATCACCGCGTCGATTACGACGCGGAAGCCACTCGAAGTAAAATTTTGGCGATTCCCAATTTAGACGATATGCTGGGCGATCGATTGTTGAGCGGAAGGTGATCCGACGAACGGCGGACATTGTGAACCTGTGCTGCTCCAATTAGATTTCGTACAATGAAGTCGACAAATATCGCTCGCCCAAATCGGGCAGGATTACCACGATCATCTTACCCGCATTTTCGGGCCGCTGAGCAACTTTAAGGGCTGCCGAGGCAGCTGCCCCACAGCTAATTCCGCAAAATAGCCCTTCCTGAGTGGCCAGCAATCGGGCGGTTTGCACGGCTTGCTCATCGGTTACCGTGACGACCTCGTCAATGATATCGACGTTCAGCACACTCGGAATGAATCCCGCGCCGATCCCTTGAATCGTGTGTCGTCCGGGCATAATCTCTTGTCCATTGCGGCGCTGGGTGATGACAGGGCTGGTGGCAGGTTCGACGGCAACCGACAACATTTCCGGTTTGCGGGCCTTGAGAACCTCGCTGCAACCGGTAATCGTGCCTCCCGTGCCCACACCGGCGACCAAAATATCGATTTGGCCATCAGTGTCCCGCCAAATTTCCTCGGCGGTTGTCTGGCGATGGATTTCTGGATTGGCTGGGTTACTGAATTGTTGAGGCATAAAATAATTTTCGTTTTCGGCGACCAAAGCGGTTGCCCTTCGGATCGCCCCCGGCATTCCCTCGGCCCCTGGAGTCAAAATAACCTCCGCTCCCAAGGCAGCGACCAGTTTTCGCCGTTCCAACGACATGCTATCGGGCATGGTGACTTTCATTTTGTACCCTCGGGCGGCACAAACGTAGGCCAACGCAATCCCCGTATTTCCGCTGGTCGGCTCGATGATCACGGTGTCAGGATTGATCTTACCCTCTTTTTCGGCCGCATCGATCATCGCCCGTCCAATGCGGTCTTTAACACTCCACAGGGGATTCATGTTTTCGACCTTGGCGATCACAGTCGCATGGCATCCTTCGGTGATACGTCTCAGTCGTACCAGCGGGGTGTTACCAATGCAATGAGTGATTTCTTCATAAATTTTCGTGGAAGTCGATGTAGACATGATGCAACCTTTTCCCGTATCTTTGATTTCGTTTACCAAGGACGACGGCAAATAAAAATGTACCGAATGCGACAAAATTATTCGAAACGCACCACCCTTGTGGGCTGATGTTTTTATCTGCCGTTCACCTTTGACTTTCAATATACCAAATAACTAAGAAAACATAAAACCCGAAATCGGCGATCTTGGCGTTTTGGCAATTAACGATAGTGATACCTGAACGTGGAAACTCGGCTTCATCAACAGTTGAAAGAACAATTCCGTCAGCCGGAATCAGAGATCGAGGTACGACTTGATCGTTTTCGTATTGATGTAGTTAATGGCAATCGATTGATTGAAATCCAACGTAGCGGACTTTCGACCATTAAAAAAAAGTCAATCGCGTTACTCGATAGCGGTTTCGAGTTGGATGTAGTCAAGCCTGTCGTTCTTCGAAAACGATTGGTAAAGCTTAAATCGGCCAAGGGCAAGGTCATCGAAACGCGTTGGAGTCCCAAACGTGGCTCTATCTGGGATGTTTTTGATGAATTGATCCATTTTACGAATGTCTTTCCTCATCCCAATTTGCAATTATTGGTTCCGATCATCTCAATTGTCGAGACACGATATCCGGGGCACGGTCGCCGCCGCCGCAGGCGAGCGGGAGATTTTATTGTAAAAGAGCGAGAAATCTTAGAGTTTCACGACTCGTTCGTTTTTAGTGGAATCAGCGATTTGCAAGGAATGTTGCCGGAAAATCTGCCATGCGAATTCGATACGCTCGATTTAGCTCAATCGTTGCAAAAACCACGACATGAAGCTCAAAAAATTGCTTATGTCATGAAAAAAATGGGGGCCATTGCCACGATCGGAAAACGGGGACGATCGTGGCTTTATCGGCTGAGCAATCCGCGTGAAAGCGCAAAACTCGATCGAGTGATTCCTGCCAGCAAGAAAAAACAGGCAATTCGCCAGATCCAGCAAGCATTGTCCGAGCACCGTCAACGAGCCCAGTCCCAACCGCCCCACCGCGCCGCTGGTTGATACAACGAAAGGGAAGCCGAAATCACGAGGATCAGTATCATTAGAGGCGATCTGAAAAAAGGGGGCAGCCACTCTAGAACTGACGGGTCGCGATCCCCGGTAGACGTTCCTAAGGTTAAACGGTTAAATACTTGAGAAATACATTTCATTGGAGGCTATCTGATAATGGGTTCAGGCCCTCCTTGGCGAGTCCAAAAGGCCTTGAAAACCCTCGGCTCCAAAGGATTTGACCGCTTTTTCAGATAGACTCTAGGCGAACCACCCGTCAAGCAATTGATTTAACTTGAGAATTGAACATGGAAAAATATGTTGGCGTTTTGGGGTTAATCACAATGATGCTGTTCGCTTGGCTAATGAGTTCTCATAAAACCAAGTTTCCTTGGCGTACGGTAGCAGGTGGGTTGTTGTTGCAAATTGTAT
>JBGTHU010000512.1:0-2838 GCA_041745975.1 Mariniblastus sp. | reverse complement strand
GAAAGGGATCAGACCCTCTCCGGCGAATCGGTAAATGAGTGGGAATTTGAATCAAATACAAAGGGTTTGCCCCCTTTACTGACAAAGCCTAATTTGGCATCGTCCAAATTCGACTCTCCGGAAACGGAATTATCTAAATCGGAGGACAGCGCCGATCCGATGCTGCAAGTTCTACAGCAAGTCAGAAATTGGAACCCAGCACTGGCCACTTCGGCATTCGAAGATCAGGGAGCACCTGCAGACATTGAAGATCTTTCGGGAAAGGACCTCCCGTTTCCAGCTACTGATTTTGGCCAATACGAGATTCGAGAATTGATCGGACGAGGAGGGATGGCAGAGGTCTACCGGGGCCGCCACCGAAAACTCGACCGAGACGTGGCGATCAAATTGTTTCCGGTGCCACGAGCCAAAGTCCGTGAATCGATCAATCGCATCGACCGCGAAATCCGGGCGGTTGGACGGCTCAAACATCCGGCCATCGTCAGTGCGGTTGATGCTGGAGAATACAATGGGGTTCCCTACTTGGCCACCGAATTCATCGACGGCCTGGATGTGGGGAAGCTGGTTCGCCGATCGGCCTCGTTGGGGATCGCCGATGCCTGCGAGATCATCCGACAAGCCGCCTTGGGATTGGATTACGCCCACGCCAATGGGATCATTCATCGGGACATCAAGCCCTCCAATATCATGCTGGATGAAAATGGCGTGGTGAAGATTTTGGACTTCGGCTTAGTGCGGCTGGATGAATGTTCCGCCTTGCCGGCGGAACTGACTTCGGTCGGTCAACTGCTGGGGACGTTGGACTATATGGCACCCGAGCAAGCGGATCGAGCCGACTCGGTCGATCACCGTTCGGACATTTATTCACTGGGGGCGACCTTGTTTCGCTTGCTGGCCGGTCGAGCCCCTTATGCGGCGACAGCCAACCAGTCTCCGCTGGAAAAACTTCGTTTATTGGCGGTCGAACAGCCCCCCCGCATTCAAACGCTGCGTCCGGAAATTTCTGACGAACTGGCGTCGATCGTCGATCAGACGCTGGCTCGCGATCCGGCCCAGCGCCCCTCCAGCGCCGCCCATTTGGCTCAACTGTTGCAACCCTTCTGCGAAGGTGCCGACCCGGTGGTCTTGATCAAGCAAGCCCAGCAATCCCCGGCAGCTGACTTTGAACAGGAGTTCGGCTATTCGGATAGTGCCAGCCTACTGGCCAGCAGCCAAATACTGATCCAACCGCAGACCGCAGGTGGCTCCCATCGCTGGCGAACGATTCGTCGTTTGTTCATTGCCACCGGTTTTGCCGCAGCCGCTCTTTGGTTGGGAATTGTATTGGTGCTGGAGACGCAAAAAGGGCGAATCATCATTGAAACTGATTCGCCTAATTTGAATGTCTCGTTGATTGATACTGATGCGAAAAAGAGCCAGCAGCTCAAATTGATTCCCGGCGAAAATTCGACTCGCATTTTCGCCGGCCGCTACGAAATTCGCATCGACGACGGCACCGACAATTACACGCTGGAAAAAAACGCATTTGTATTGAAGCGAGGGGAAACGGTCGTTGCCAAAGTCCGACTGGACGAACCAACAGGGACCGCCGAAATCGCTTGGTCGGAAAACAGTCATGCCTGGTCTCAGCCGCAAGCGAAATCCCGGCCATCGGAAGATGTCGAACTTAAATCGCCGCTGTTGGGCACGTTGTCAGAGAAAACCTATTGGACGAGGGAAGAATTACAAAGAAGAAGCTTGCAAATTTATCCCGTGGTCGGCGATCCGGACTTGCTGGTTAATCTGCTGCAGACTGTCTTGGAGGGTAACGAGGGAGTGCGCATCCAGGCCGACCCCAAGGGGGAGAGGATCTTTATTTATGCCAGTGGCGAGCATCATTTGGAAGTGATGAAGGTATTTAAGACACTGCAATTGGCCGACTCCGCTCGGCCCCAACCAGGCGAAACAGAACCAACCGACACGATCGCATCAAGCTCCCCTTTGCCACTGAACGAACCGGTCTTCGCCGGACATCCGCTGGGCTATTGGTTGAATAAATTAGAATTTGATGTTGATCAAGAGACTCGATTGGAAGCGATCAAAGCCATTCGGCAACTCACCGTAGCAGACTCCCATTCGCGGGACAAGGTTCGGGCAATGTTGGCATCGCGGTCACTCCCCCTTCCCGCCATCGATTGGTTTAGCGATTTAGCTTGGACGGTGGGGTTGAGCCAAGACCACATCGACGCCTTATTGGCAAAACTGGATTCAAGCTCCGATGAAGAAACGGTTCGAATTATCAACTTACTGCTGCGAGACTCGTTTTATCGAATTGACCAAAAGTTTGAAAAAGTGGATTCCTTTATTAGCCAGGCGTTGAAAGTCTTGGCAAACCGGGAACAAGTGCCGGACCGAGGACTGATTGACGGGATTGCTAAAGAAATGCAAAGGGGATTTGGCAGTGCACACCCCTTGATTGGTCACCGCGTATCCAGATCTAGCACATCGTATGCGGGATTTCTCCGTACGATGGCAGAAATCGAGTGGCTGGACCCAAGGCGAGTGGTCAATGTGAGGGGATATTTCAATGATAATGCGGCCCCAATTTTTGTTGAGAATGCTTTGCTACAGCTGGAAAGCGAATACGATGAACTGACCGACAGCGACTTTGCGGTTTTAATTTCCTTGCTTTGCCAGTACAGCAATCCGTTTTATGCGGATCAGCGACAGTGGGATGCTACCAACATTCCCGTTTTTACTGAACATAAATTGAATTTGTCTATAGTCTCAACGCTGGACAAACTCTTGACCAAAATTATAAGCTCACAAAACAATACCTATTCTCTTGTACGAGGCTTT
>JBGTHU010000511.1:0-4093 GCA_041745975.1 Mariniblastus sp. | reverse complement strand
GCAGGAGCGAGTTTTTCTGGGGTTTCTGGCTCCCCGGGGAATTGTCTCCGTGGCGGTCACCAGTGTTTTTGCACTGAGGCTGTTGACGTTGACTTCCAACAATGAGTCTCTATCTACCTTTACCGCAGATGCCGAAAAATTGGTGCCGGTAGTGTTCTTGATTATTGTGGGAACCGTCAGTTTTTATGGACTCACCGCTTCCTGGATTGCCCGTTTGCTCAATCTGTCTGATTCCGATCCTCAAGGGATTTTGTTTGCTGGTGCCAGTCCCCTTGTCAGGGACATCGCCCAAGAAATGAATAAGCATGGGATTTCCGTTACGCTGGTTGATACCAATTTTCGCAATGTCAGCCTCGCTCGGCAGCAGGGATTGAGGGCTTACTGCTCCAGCGTTCTGGCGGAACAGATCGAGGAGGAGGCGGATCTGTCCGGTATCGGTAGATTGTTGGCTATGACCAGCAATGACGAGGTCAATCTGCTGGCGACCAAGGAATATATTCACCTGTTTGGCAGGATGAATACTTATCAATTGGCTCCCAAGCGTCGCGATGGCAGTCGTGCCTCATTAGACAAATCGACTCTGCACATCTTGTTCGGAGAGAATTGGAACGAAGAATCGCTGCAAGAATTATGGAGCAATGGCTATCGCATCAAATCAACGCAAATTAAGTCCGAGTTCACTATCAAGGATTTTCATGATTACTATGATGGGAAAGCGTTAGTGTTGATGGTTCTCACTTCCGATCGACGATTGTACATTATGACCGATGCCAAAATCCCTGACAAGAAAAAAGAAATGACGCTTATTTCATTGGTGCCACCAGTTAAGAAAGTAACCCAATAGTCTTTCGGAAACCGATTTGATGGTAGATATCTCTTCGTGAGGGGCCATCAAGGAAGTTGAAGTCAACCTGAGATGAATCATTAGGGTATCAGGATAGCTTCCCTGCGACTGTTTGCGGCGTGTCGAATTCCCTTGATGATTTTTTTCAAAAAAATCTTGATTCATTGCAAATCAAGGTTGACTTGAGTTGGTAGATGGTTATCTTAAATGGCCCGAGATGACCATTGGTCGGCCGAGCTATCACGCTCGGTCCCAGCTTGATCTCCAAATCATATTAAACGTTTTTAATTTCATGCATTATTCATCGACAACATCTAGCTTGGCTGTTACCTCCTCGACTTGCTGCGGCAATGTATCTATGGCGGGGTGTCGCTTTGCGATCGTTGATCAAATGTTACGAAACTTTGGAGATGTCTTTCCCGGAAACTTCGGGCACATTCCAACTTACATTCTGCGCTCACTAATTTTGGTGCTGGTCGCCATTATTATTCTACTGGTCCCTCTGACCAGCGATGCCAGGAATTAATTTGCCCCAAAACAAATTCAAACCTTTCCAACCGCATCGCTAACACGATGCGGTTTTTTTTTGTACTTTGCCAATCAATACGAAATTAAACCTTAGCGATCCATGACCAATCAAAAACTACGAAGTTCCACCATCACGCAAGGCTCCGACCGTGCCGCAGCTCGCGCGATGATGCGAGCCACCGGGATGCAAGATGCCGACTTTCGCAAGCCGATGGTTGGCATCGCCAATACCTGGACCGAAATCGGGCCCTGTAACATCCATTTGCGACAACAAGCCCAATGGGTAAAGGATTCGATCGCGGCGGCAGGTGGATATCCAATGGAATTTAACACGATCGTTGTGTCCGACGGAATTTCGATGGGGACCGAGGGGATGCGATATTCCTTAGTCAGCCGCGAATTGATTTGCGATTCGATTGAGGCCGTCGTCGAGGGGCATCAGCTTGATGCGGTGGTTGCCATTTCTGGCTGCGACAAAACCGTGGCCGGCACAATGCAGGCACTGGCCAGGTTGGATTTGCCATCGTTGATGATCTATGGCGGATCGATTCATCCAGGTCGAATGGAAACCGGCCAGGATTTGACAGTGCAAGATGTATTTGAGGCCGTCGGTGCCCATCACAGCGGAAAGATCGACGATGACCAATTAAAAAAGATTGAATGTGCCGCTTGCCCCGGCGCGGGGGCCTGCGGTGGGCAATTCACGGCCAACACGATGGCCACAGCGGCATCATTAATGGGGATTTCTCCGATGTTTAACAGTTTGCCAGCCACGTGTCCGACACGACAGCTGGCATTGGAGCAAGTCGGCCCGATGTTAATGACAATGATCAAGGACCAAGTTACGGCCCGACAGATCATCAATCGTAACGCTTTGGAAAACGCCATGCGGGCGGTTGTCCTCACTGGCGGATCGACCAACGCAGTCTTGCATTTGCTGGCAATCGCCAATGAAGCCGATATTGATTTCGATTTGAATGATATCGACCGGCTCAGTCGTCAAACTCCAGTGCTGGCTGACATGAAGCCGACGGGGCGTTACACAGCGGTCGATCTCGATGCCGCCGGTGGAATGCGATTGGTTGCAAGCCGACTGCACGAGTTAAATTTACTGAAGTCAAATGCCACCGTTTCGGGAATGTCCATCGTGGAGGAGGCCGAACTGGCTAATGAGACATCGAACCAGCAAGTGCTATTGCCCGTGACCCGTCCGGTTGTGCCAACCGGCCATTTGGCCATTTTGCAAGGTACTTTGGCGCCTGAGGGGTGCGTGTTGAAGCTTCCCAAAGAACCCGTCAATCAATTTCGTGGACCTGCTCAAGTGTTCGATAGCGAAGAAGCTTGCTTTGCCGCGGTGAAATCGGCAGCAATCATCGAGGGAAGTGTAGTCATCATCCGCTACGAAGGCCCCGCCGGCGGGCCGGGAATGCGGGAGATGTTGGGCGTGACCGCCGCCGTGATTGGAGCTGGATTGGGTGACAAGATCGTGATGGTCACCGATGGTCGCTTCAGCGGCGCGACTCACGGGATGATGATTGGGCACGTGGCTCCAGAGGCCGCTCGCGGTGGCCCGATCGCCTTGGTGCAAGATGGCGATCTCATCGAAATTGATGTTCCTCAGCGCAAGCTCAACGTGCTGGCTGATTTGACCCGTCGCGCCCGCCAATGGCAACCGCCGGAACCGAAGTACCGCCGAGGCGTGTTGGCGAAATACGCGGCACTTGTCTCTTCCGCCTCAGCAGGGGCAGTGACAACGGTGTCAACAGTGACGAATCAAAATTGACTTCAAACCAACCCAAGATCACCTCAAAACTAACCTTTCCGTCAACTTAACCCCAAGGAACTTAAAACCATGAAACCGACAACCAAAACATTTACTACCACCGATCAAGATTTGGAAGCCCTGCAGGGCAAACGGGTCGCCGTGATCGGCTATGGCAGCCAAGGCCGCGGCCAGAGTCTGAATTTGCGTGACAGCGGCATCGATGTGGTATTGGGCCTGAGACCCAATGGCAGCAGTTGGCAAGCCGCCCAGCAGGATGGCTGGGAACCGTTGCCGATCGAGCAAGCGGTGGCCGATGCCGATTTGGTTTGCTTGTTGTTGCCCGATATGCAACAGCCCAAAGTCTATCGAGAACAAGTCGCACCCTTTCTGAAACCGGATGCGGCCGTGATGTTTTCGCATGGCTTCAATGTGTTGTACCAATCGATCGAAGTCGCTCCGAATCATGATGTGGTGATGGTCGCTCCCAAAGGCCCCGGTTCGATTGTGCGTCGCGAGTACGTCAACGGATGCGGTGTGCCCTGCGTGATCGCCATTGACCAAGACGCCAGCGGAATGGCAAAACAAAAATGTTTGGCCTATGCCCATGCAACCGGTTGCGGTCGAGCAGGCGTGTTGGAGACGACTTTCCAAGAGGAAACCGAAACCGATTTGTTTGGCGAACAAGTGGTGTTGTGCGGAGGGTTGGGCGAACTGATAAAAGCCGGATGGGAGACGTTGGTAGAGGCGGGGTATTCGCCCGAGATCGCTTATTTCGAATGCCTGCATGAAACCAAATTGATTGTCGATTTGATCTACGAAGGAGGGTTGGCCAAGATGCATCAGTTCATCAGCGACACAGCCCAGTACGGAGCGCTGACCTCCGGCACCCGTATCATCAACCAGGAGACTCGCCAGCGGATGAAGGAAGTTTTGGCCGATATCCAGCAAGGAAATTT
>JBGTHU010000510.1:0-5356 GCA_041745975.1 Mariniblastus sp. | reverse complement strand
GATCGGGCTGTTCTACTTGCCGGCCGTCTACAATTTCTTGATGAAAAATCCCAAACTGATAGTGAATACCGTAGCCGACAACCGGCAGTTCGAGATTCGCACAGCTATCGAGAAAGCAGGCAGCCAAGCGACCCAAGCCGCCATTTCCCAAACCGGCGTCCAGTTCCATTTCCTCAACTTCTTCCAGGCGGACGCTATACTCTTTCAGCAGTTCTCGCACGTCGTTGTCTAAATCGAGGTTTTGGATCGCATTATTCAACGATCGTCCGATTAGAAATTCGAGACTCAGATAATAAGCCTTTCGAGCCCCAGCCGTTGCTTTCCGTTGAGCCGATTGTCGCCAGAGAGGAATTAAGCGATCGCGAATGGAAATCGACAACGCACGATAGACATCATCGAGGCTCCGTTCGGAGCCAAAATGCCCTAGCGTAATCGTCAAATGCCGTTTAAATTCCTCATTCAGTGGCCCCAACAATCCATCGCTGGTACTGCTTTGCGGGGATTGTTTTAACGTCCCTGTGGCTTGATTCATCTTCGTTTCATCCTTTTCTAAGATATTTCTTGTTATCGCTCAAATGTTAACCAGATCCTATTAATCCGTTTTTTTCAGCCCTCGTTTCGACCCCGCAGCATCCAACGAAACGACTGCAGCTATTACATTACCATTTTCATCAAGTTCAAATTCGATTCGACCGGCACTGAATCTAAACTCAAATCCCGTTTCAGTGACCGGCATCATTTCCAATTGTCGGCCCAAATAGCGAACATACCATTTATCTTCGGCTTGTCGAATAGAGAACCCGTCATATTCTCCCACAAATTTTTGCATAGAATCCGCACTGAGCTGGATATTTTTAACATCGGAGGCGTATTTTTCTGTTTTCTCCTGCAAGTCAACGATTTCGCGCACCCACATGTTTCTAAATCTAACCGGATTCCCGTGGTCTTGTAACTTAATTGGCCCAGTCGTTTGTCCGTGTTGTCGGTCTTCGTCAAACTGAATCCAATTGGTAGGCCCGACGATTTTGCTATGATTTTGAATTAAGACTCCATTGTGCAGAACCGTGATTGTCGCCTGCTCAATTCGACTACCTTGTTCATCAAACCGGGGAGCCCTGAAGATAATGTCATATGACTGCCAGACTCCTGGAGGGCGGCTGACGTTTACCAAAGGAGGGTATTGACCATAGACCGAACCGGCACTCCCGTCAGCATAAGTTGGATTCTCGAAGCTGTCTAAAATCTGAATTTCATACTTCCCCATCAAGAAAACCCCGCTATTTCCTCGCCCCTGCCCACTCCCCTGCACTTCGACGGGCGAGCTCCATTCCAAATGCAATTGGCAGTCGCCAAAAGCCTGCTTGGTCACAATTGGTCCTGCTCCACGAACCGATTCGAGTATCCCATCCACGATTCTCCAACGCGACTCTTCCCCATTTTCACTTTGCCACTGTTGTAAATGGTTTCCCTCAAATAAAACCGTCGCGTCACTCGGTGGTGGAACGGTTAACTCATGTAAGCCAGTATCAACCACTGGCGGCAAAGGCCGTTTTAAGTCATGTGCACGCCATCCCGCGGGAAGTTGGTTTGGTAATTGAGCAAAAAGAGCCTGTCCATCCTGAATGAATAAGCTAATTAAAGTACAAATTGCCGAAGAACCAATGACAAAAATTCGTGGTCTAAATTTCATGTTATTCATGTGTTTGAATTTGTTTGAATGGGTTAATGATGGATAAAGGAACAACAAAAACAGCAACACTTCATACCATTGGACTGTTGTACTAATAAAATGTAACCGTTCAGGGGAAGTAAGGGATACAATAAAATACACTGAACTCTATCTGAAGGCATTTTGAGAATTGAGTCACCCATTCTTCAGATCATCACATTACCATAAGCCAGCGAAAATGACAAATTATTGTTTATCTCACTATGGCAACGGCAAAAATCAACAGGCAAAACGCCAAGATTCCAATCGAAACTAAAGTGAAAACAATCCCCAGGATCATTCCGGTTTGAGTCATCGCCTCTCCGCGGCGATCCATGCTCCCTGCGCGAATTTCTCTTAAGTCATGGCGACCCATGTTCCAAGCTAGTATACCGGGTACCAAAAACAAATTGCAAATCACAGCCACAATTCCAAACGTCAAAATCAGCCCCCCACGGTGTGGGTTGACAAAATTTCCGACTGGAGGTCGATTTCCGACGGCGTACCGGCTGCTACTGGGGATTGCGTCGTTGATAGCAAATGGGTTTGAGACCGGTAATCTACTGGCTTGCTCGATCGGAGATGGATTCGATTCGCCTGTTAAGTCGTTAAATTCGGCTGGTGAATCGCCGAAGAGTTCAATTTCACGCGTTTGTGGGTGTTAAGTTGGTTGTTTCAATCCCTCTGATTCTTCGTTCAGGGCATTGTCGAAGGGAACATTGTTAATTGCTTGGCAATCAGGGCACCTAGCTCGTTTTCCGGCATGCACGTCAGGGACATGTAGTCGTTTTCCACATTGGGAGCAATTGAACTCTATCGGCACTTTATTCCTCTTAATTGCTGATTTTCCTAAAAGTTGATCGAGTCGTATTCATACCCATCAAATGAAGCATTACGAACTCATGTGCAGTGCCGGAAAACAGCCAAGGTTAAAACTTAAATCCGGGCTGCGGCCCTTTTTGAGTCAAAGTTAAAATTTCCGGGCCGTCTTCTGTCATGAGGATCGAGTGTTCAAACTGAGCTGTTGGTTTTCCGTCAGCCGTTCGAACCGTCCATCCGTCTCGTCGATCGCACTCGGTCACGGCAGTCCCGCCATTAATCATTGGTTCAATCGTGAAGCACATCCCTGGAAATAATCGTTCCTGATACGCCTGTCGATTGGGAACGTGAGGGATATTGGGACGTTGATGGAACTTGGTACCTATGCCATGCCCCACGTATTTATCGACCACACCAAAGCCATAAGTGCGTCGCACGTAATCGACGATCACTTCCCCAATCACAGCGATTTGACATCCCGGAGTGATCGAGGAAATTGCCAGGTAGAGTGAATCAAACGCACACTGCGTGACCGCGCGGGATATTTCGGAAACGGATGCTGGATCGCCAATCAAAAACGTTTCTGATTGGTCACCATACCAACCATCCACAATCGTAGTCAAGTCAATGTTGGCAATATCGCCCGGCTGGAGTTGATAACTGCCAGGAATTCCATGGCAGACAACATCATTAACACTAATGCAGCAACTTTTAGGAAAAGGGCTCTTTTCACCAGGATACCCCAAGCAGGCGGGGACATGTCCATGATCCATGGTAAACTCATAGACGCAACGATCGATTTCTTCAGTTGTGATTCCGGGCTCCACCAACTTACGAACAAAATCCATCAAGCAGGCATTGAATGCCCCTGCCGATCTCATCATGTCTCGTTCGTAAACCGATAGCCGAATCTTGGGACGTCGCCGAATCAAATTATTTCTCCTGACAATGATTAATGGTAGCGGTTCACCGTGTGTGGTTTACGGGGAGTGGTTGCCTGAACAAAACTTGGCGATCAATGGAGGTTTACAAATTATATTTCGGCAACGGGATTAATGACAGCAGTATAGCCGAAGACCAGTTGACTTCGCAAATACTATCGTTAAAAATCGAAATAAAATTTACCACAGCAACGATCGAGCGGTGCCATTAATTACCCCCAGAAGCATGTTTCGGGTTTAGTTCTGTAGGTGATTTTCAACAATAGTGTAAAGCGAAATGAAAAGCGAAATATAACAGTGAACAATTTGTTAAAATAGTCGGTGATTACCAACTCGCTCAATTTTTTCGCTGGAGTACATTATAAATGGCGGTGGAAATTTTACCCGGGTCCGCATATTCGCAGTTTGACATGACAACAACGCCGTTTTGTCCCCGGGGGTAGATTACCAATCGAGTTCTTGCTTTTTCTTGGCTGCCATTGTGAGAAATTTTTAACGATCTCCCTTCACCGTCGACATAGAATCCCAAGCCGACATTGGTTTCGGTCCCATCTGTAGTTTTTTGGCGAACCCACATCTGTTGTTTTATTTCTTCCGACAAAAGTTCATCCGAGAGCAACGCGCAAGCGAAACGAGCCATGTCGTCAACCGACGATATCATGCCTCCACCGCCCAGCTTCCAACTGACATCCGTATTGGATGACTCGCGAATTCCGTCATTGACCATCCGATAGCCAACGACTCGATCTGCGATTGAGTTCCATTGGTAGTCGGGTTGTAACGTGGACAACCCCAAAGGCTGACAGATCCGATCTTGCAGTTGTTGGTGGAACGGTTTCCCCTCGGCCCGTTCGGTCACTGCACTCAACAAGATATAGGCGTGGGTCGAATAAGAGAACTTTTCCCCTGGTGCATGGATTAGAGGAGACGCTTTAAATGTGTTCAAAGCAAGAATCACATCTTGAAATGGGTTGGGACTGTCATAATTTCGTCTGGTGCGGATTACTTGGCCATTGGAGTAGTGAACGATCCCGCTTTGGTGGCAGAGTAGGTCTCGAACTCGAATGGTTAAACCCTGGTCAGGAAACTCGGGAACCCAACTTCGGACATCATCGTCAAATGATAGTTTCCCTTCGGCCACCAATTGCCCAGCAATAACGGCCGTGACTGGTTTGGAAACCGACGCCCATCGAATAAGGGATTGTGATGTCATGGGAACCTGATGTCGTTGATCAGCCCATCCATAGCCTTGCGTGTAAGCGATCTGGCCTTGGCGAATCACACCAATCGCCACGCCAACCAATCGCTGTTGCTCGACTTGCACCTGTATCGCTTGGTCAACTTGTTGAATCTGATCGACCGAAAGAATCGTACTGTTGGCGACCTGCGCTATGGTCTGGTCTTGTTCTATCAAGCAAATTGAGACAATGATACCAATTGACCAGTAGATGTTTGGCCATACTCGTAAACCGCATTGAATCGAATTATTACCGTGCATCATGTTGAGCGCTCCGTAGAGTAAAGTCAAAGTACAGTTAAAATGAATTTCGCGATCATGCTAAAGGATCATCCTGGCGAAACGCAGCCCGCTGTAAACGATCACGCAGTGCAATTCCGATCCCCCTAGCGGCCGGCAATTCCACGATGATTTGTTTTAGGCCTCGTTGGTCGGCTTCTCGAAAGTAGCCATACATCTTTTGAGCGAACTCGTCTAACTCGTTGGAAAGAGATTTCCAGATAACGTCGATGGAAACCCAATCGAGCGAGTGTGAAGTGGAAATCACCATGCTGGCCCGATTCGACAAATCGACCTGCTTGATCCGATCCTCCCAGTCATTCGCTTCAATCAAAATTACGCTTGCTTGGGGCGCGTAATGAGCCGGCAAAC
>JBGTHU010000509.1:0-2025 GCA_041745975.1 Mariniblastus sp. | reverse complement strand
CCGATTTGGTTGATTTTTCGTTGGCGAGTTCAGAGATGGGTCGAGGGGCAGTCAGCGTGGTCAATCCCGATTCCCGCTCACCAACTGCCACGACTTCGCCGCTGGTGTAATGCTCATCCAAAAACCGCAACCAGTAACTTTCCAGCAACATGCGACAACTTTCGTAACCGAGTGGATCGGTTAAAAGGGCACCGCAAGTGGCCAGCCTCTGTGTGATCGCTCGCGTATCACGCTCGTCAAACCAGCGATCAAATAATTGAACGTAGTCTATTTCCACTTGCCCTTCACCCATCAGGTCAAATCCAATTTGAAAATCTGTGAAGCGATCGATCGGCAGATCATCAAAGTGAACCACAAATCGCTGCCAATGCTGGCCAAGTTGCTGGCTGCGAGCGTCGGCAGTCAATGACCCAATTCCGGCAAATCGATAGTAGTGATCAGTGACGGGTACCGTTGACTGGTTGGCACGGTTCAACGGAGAAACGCCTTCAATCGAGATTCTTAATGGTGGTTGTGTATCGGGTTGTTCCGTTCTCAATCGAACGACAACGGAAAGCCGTCCGGTAATGGGAGCGGTGAATTGGTTGCTGCGCAGCCAAAGGGGTTGGGGCTGTCGATTGACTAAACGGATGGCTTGCTTTCCATCGAAAATCCCAGTTTCACGAATGATGGCCAGGTTCCCTGTTGCCGGATTCTCAGGAACCACCGATGTCGTCCACCCACCAACACTTCCCTCGTTGGTGATGAATTCAAAGCTGGCGTTTTCCAGGCCCGGGTATTCAAGAACGCGAGCCGCTTGCAGCAGCTTGTTTTGCAAAATATGGATTTGCTTGCGCAAGCGATTGGAAACGATTTCCGGCATGCGAAGTTGGTAGGAGTTGGGATTTAGCATTTGGTCACTGACGCCAGCGATCAGGCTCATCGGTTGGATCATAAATTCCACTACCGCGGTTGGGTCGGATGTACCCTCATTGAAAAGCTGGAATTCGACCTCAGATAACGATTTAATGTAATGGATCGGATTTGATTGCGTGTTCAATTTGACACGAACGCGAATGGGCCAGGGGGACGCATTGACAGCGTATATCCAACTTTGATTCTCCCCGGCGAAATAGCGTACCACAACGGGCAGCACAGTAGGAGTGATTTTATTTTTTTCTTGATCAAAAGGTATATCCACAAACTTGGCTGCCGGCAGTTGTTTAAAGATTCCCATCAACTCATGGCAATGAGATTCCTGGCCCGTGGGAAGCAGAGGCCCCCCATCGATCATCCATCGCACATCACTGGCTCGCAAACTTTCCACAAAGCGTTGTCGAGCCCAAGTACCAGCCGGAGTGAGTGGCTGCCAGCGAACCAGTGGCGAAGGATCCCCGTCGTTTGCCGCCCAAGCGGTTTGAAGTTGGGAGAAATGGGCCCAGGAGTTGCGATGCAAGAAAATATCATCCCGCGAGCCCGCGCTCTGAAAAAAATCGTCCAGCGACTGATTGGTTTGCAAACCGATGTCGATTCGCCGGTTGGTCAGCGATTGATTGGGTGCCAATTTCCGCGGCTTGAGCAGCTGCAATCCCTCGATCTGAGATAACGACGATGCATCCCAGCCAACGTGGCGAATCGCTTGTCGAAAATCATTCGAATAGTGCAAGCTGGGCGTCAACGCATTGCGTAAATCTTCGTTTTGATCAAGATCGATGGGCATTAAAAACAGCTGGGCCTCAGGAAGTCGATTTCGAACCGCTTCCGTCATCCGTCGATAAAGGTCCGTCATCTGATCGATGCGCCAACTCTCCCATTCCTTCCGCTGCGGCCCTTGTACCGATTGCCTCAGTGTTTGCCAGTCAACGGGCAATTGATCCGAAGTAGTTTGCTGTTGCCAAAAGCTTTCCAGTGTTTTCCGATCAAAACCCCACCGCTGCCCGGGGAGCAAGCTATAGCAATCCGGTCGGCAAGTGATTGCCAATCCACCAAACGACTGGTGATGCTGATAGCGGTCCATAATCTCCTCAATCGCCAACAGCATCGATT
>JBGTHU010000508.1:0-15386 GCA_041745975.1 Mariniblastus sp. | reverse complement strand
GTTGGCCGGTTTTTTCGCCAAAATACGGGTATCACAGGATTTGTTGAGTTGGCGTAAAGGGATTGCAACCACAGTGGCCGACGATCCATTTGTTGGTTTGAAGGTTTGTTTTTTGGTTGGGGCCAAATTTTTTCCCGACCTATTTAATCTCGCGCCGCTTCTTGGCTGCGATAGAATCCTTGAATCCCCCGATATCCTATCACGACGATCGAGCGTCCATTGTCTGACGACTTAGCATTTAATATTACTGAAACAAAGCTACCTGATCGCGGGCGACTGCTGGGTATCGATTTTGGTACTGTCAGGATCGGGTTAGCCATTTGCGATCCGAGTCAATCGATTGCCAGTCCCTTGACCGTATATCACCGACGCAATGAAAAATTGGATTCGCAGTTTTTCAACCATTTGGTTTCTCAGGAACAGGTTGTGGGGTTGGTGATCGGGCTTCCGTTGCACTTGAGTGGTCAAGCCAGTGAAAAGTCGCTGCAAGCAAGCGAATATGGTCGGCGATTGGCCGCACAGACGGGACTACCGATCGCTTGGGTCGATGAGCGTTTTTCGACGTCAATGGCCCGCGGGATTTTATCTCAATCAAGTATGTCAGGTAAAAAAAAGAAAGCTCAATTGGATAAATTGGCCGCTCAAATTATCCTCACCGTTTACCTTGAGACAATCCAGCAGCGGCCTTCAACAAATCGGGAATAATAAAATCATGAATCCGAGTTATCCAAATCGTACTGATCTTGCCCAGCGGCAGAGAGTACAGCGTTTAAATTCAACCGATTTAGAACGGTATCAGCTGGAGCGTTTGAATTGCATGCTCGGCAAGATTTTGCCAGCGAATCGATTTTATGCCAACAAGATCGGCCCCAGTTGTTTATTGCAGCTAGCATCCCTGGAAGAACTCGCTGGATTGCCTTTTACTTTTAAAAATGAATTGATTGCGAAGGGTAAACTGGGTGGGTTTGCCAGCAATCGGACATGGCCTATCGAAAATTACAATCGCTTCCATCGCACCTCGGGGACACGAGGCAAGCCGTTGACGGTGATTGATACGGCGGCGGATTGGCAATGGTGGTTGGAATCTTGGCAACCGGTGCTGGATTGCGCCCAAGTGAAATCATCGGATCGAGTTGTCATGGCATTTAGTTTTGGTCCATTTATCGGTTTTTGGTCCGCGTTTGATGCGGTGGTTGAAAGAGGCTGTTTAGTCGCTCCGGCTGGAGCGATGAAGACCTTGGCCCGCATCGATTTGATTTGCGACATCGATGCCACATTAATTTTCTGTACTCCCAGTTATGCGTTGCATTTGGCGGAAATTGCTCAGCAGAACCAAATTAATTTGGCAAGTACGGCGGTGCGAGCGATCATTGTCGCGGGAGAACCGGGCGGGTCAATTCCGGAGATTCGCCAACGGATTGAGTCGGCATGGGGAGCTCGCGTTATCGATCATGCGGGGGCCAGCGAAATCGGCCCCTGGGGTTTCGCGGCTTCTGATGGCAACGGGGTTTTTGTAAACGAGGCAGAATTTATCCCTGAATTCATCTCGATTGATACCGGTGACCCGGCTGGAGAGGGTGAATTATCAGAGTTAGTGCTAACCTCGCTGGGGCGTTACGGCAGCCCGGTTATTCGCTACCGTACCGGGGATTTGGTTCGCCCCAGTTGGAACGGTGCAGGCAAATGCCAATTTGTGCTGCTGCAAGGAGGCGTTTTAGGACGCTCCGATGATATGATGATCATCCGTGGAGTCAATGTCTTTCCTAGTTCCATTGAGCAGATCTTGAGGAGTTTTCCTGAAATCATTGAATATCGCATGACGGCGTTCAAAAAAGCATCCCTGGATCAACTGAAAATTGAAATCGAAGATCGGTTACAAAATGTCGAACGGGTGCGTAAAGAACTACAAGTTAAAATTGGTTTACGAGTCGATGTGGAAACGGTTCCCGTTGGTACACTGCCTCGCTTTGAAGGGAAAGGTAAACGATTTATTGATCGGCGTTAACAAGATCCGCATTGTTGTCAAACAAGGTTTAAGTCATGAGTGAAAATCAATCGGAGACTGCGTTCTGGCCCGTCGGGCTGGAAAAGAGAATAGATCGAGTTTTGGTCATCGAGTGGAATGATCAAAGAGTTCAGCAGATTCCATTTCGGCTATTGCGCAACAGTTGCCTGTGTGCAGTTTGCAATGCCAATCGAGAAAAAGAGAAAAAGCAGCCAGTCGCCTTGGGGGCGTTGCCCGTTATTTCTGCGGCCCAGGCCCAGCCACTGGATGTCGTCAAAATGCATCCGGTTGGCAACTACGCCTATAGCATTCACTTTTCAGATGGCCACTCGTCCGGCATCTATACATTCGAAATGCTTCGCTCGATGAGCTAGCCTTGTTTCTGAAAAAATAGTTTGTTAATCGAGTTGGGGAGTCAATAAAAACATCCCCGTCAGTATCTATTTTCGGCAACAAAACGTTCGATGTCAAATAGATGCGGGCGGGGATGCCAATCGGTATCGTTTTTTCAGCTTATTGCTTTTTTGGCTTGTTCCGAATGCGATTTAAGTTTGGCCATAGCGTGGGGCCGAGGAAAGCCCGTTATTGCCGGATTCGAACGAAGAACGGAAGTTCAATGTCGACGGGTTGCTGGGTTCACCCGAACCACCCATTGATAGGTTGTTTGGATGGAGGTTGTTAGGATGGGCTGGAGCCGGTTGACTAAGACCAAGGGGTGACATTGGTAAAGTTGACCGTCGAGGCAAAGTTGGTTGTTGGGGCCGAGTCGTTGGATTGGCTGACTGGGCTTGGGCAGCTTTTTCAGCATCCACCAAAACTTGTAGCAATTTTGAAATGCACAACTTGTTCATGCTGGTGTTGTGGTCATTGGCCTCGGCCTTGAGCGCCTCATGTAGGCTCTCGGGCAACCTCACGGTAATTACCCGCGTCGGTTCGTGCTTACTGCCGCCCTGGGCGATGCGGCGAGTTCTCAAATTGGCGACCAATTTTTGAATCTCAGCAAATTCGCTCGATTGCTCAAATCGAACGTATTCGTCTTGATCGGGGAATACCGATCGAGCGGCACCGTTAACCCCCAGAGTCTCTCGGAAAAAAGTGACCCAGTCAGGTTTGCCTTGATAAAGTTGTCGAGCGACTTGAAGGACCTTTTGACAGCGGCTGACAAAGGCCTCGTTTGTCATGGTTGGATTAATGGTTTCGTTCACAGTAGACTCCTTTCGCGTGTGTGCAAAGTGAAGATGGTGTTTTTAGCTGAAAAAAAAAAATGCTGCGATACCAGTTTTCTGATATCGCTTTAACTATCAGCTAGCATGCAAGCACTTTCGCCAAACGCTAGCACTTGGCGGACTTACGGCGAAACTGCCGACGTGCAAATCCGCTAGGCAGCTGTGCCTAAAAAAGCAGCACCGCACGACTGCTTAAAACATGGGCAGCCTGCGGTGTCGAATTTCTTAAGTGTCCAGCCCCTTAAACTTTGCCTAATTGATGCAAAAAGAACCTGATAGCGGCCGTTTACCCAAAAACGGCTTATTTTTTGCTCGGATAGCCTTTAGGGATGATGTTTTAGCGGCGGGGCGGGGCGTTCGAGGGGAATGAGACGGGGGGGAGGGGCGATCCGACCAAAGGAACCGCAATTCGTTGTGTGTTTTGCAGTAAATCGCTGCGAAGTGGTTTGGCTTCAGAGGCGGTTTCCGGATCGGTTTCTTTGTAACCTGCAGCGGACAGGCGGTTTGGGGAGGGGGTGTGAAATTCGTTCTCCAAATTGTCGATGTCGGTCAGGATTTCCGCCTCTGCTTTCAATTCCGAATTGAGCTTCCTCCACGGATCTGCTGGCTGCATAAGGGCCCCATTTTCTTGCCCTGGGGAGGAAAAAGGGGGGACCGGGACGGGCGTTGTTTTCCTTGGGGACTCAATCGATCCAACCGACTCAAATGCGTCTTCGGCGCCCAATCGATTGAGACCATTAAACGCTGCCACTCGGTAGCATTCGGCCATCGTGGGGTAATTGAATACCGTTTCGCAAAAGTAGTCGATGGTCCCGTTGAGGTTCATTACCGCCTGGCCGATGTGGACAATTTCTGTCGCCAATTCACCGATGCAATGGACTCCCAGTATTTGCTTGGTGTGTCGATGGAACAGAATCTTCAGCAAACCAGTTTCATCACCAATAATCTTGCTTCTGGCAATCTCGTTGAAGCGTCCAAGACCGACCTCGTAGGGAACTTTGTCTGCTGTTAGCTGTTGTTCATTCTGACCGATCATCGAGATTTCGGGGATCGTGAATAAGCCGTAGGGAATTTCTCCCAGCGATTTTGTCGTTTGGCCAAACGCCTGCATGACGGCGCGTCTTCCTTGTTCCATGGCGGAACTGGCCAATGAAGGAAATCCAATCACATCGCCAGCGGCAAAAATGTTAGGGGTTTGCGTTTGGAATTGATTGACCAACTCCAATCGACCGCGGCTGCTGGGCTGCAAGTTCGCAGCTTCGATATTCAGCGAATCCAACCAGCTCTCCCGACCGCCTGAGTAGAGCGTGGTTTCGGCGATCAGATGCTTTTCGCTCTCCAATTTTACAACGACCTGCCCATCGCTGCGTCGGGCAACATTGCGTACATTTTCACCCATGCGGAAACGCATGTTTAGCATCCGGCACTTGAACAGCAGTGTTTCGATTATTTCACTGTCACAAAAGTCCAAAACACCGGTGCGACCGTCAACCACGGTGACTTCGACCCCCAGGGTAGCAAACATGATGGCGTATTCGATGCCAATCACGCCTGCACCGATGACGACCATCGAACGCGGGATCTGTTTCAATCGCAAGATATCATCACTGTCAAAAATCGTCTCTTTATCGAAAGGAATATGGCTCGGTCTGGCTGGCCGCGTGCCGCAACTGATCAGAATCTTGTCGGCTTCTAAAACCACGTTGCCGCGGGGATTGCTGACCCGAATATGGTGGGGGTCGATAAAGGCTGCATTACCGGAATAAATCGCGACATCGTTGCGATCGAATTGGTCGCGAATGATCTCCCATTCGGTCTGGATGACGCTGTCCAATTTTCGTCGCAGGTCATCCATGGTGATCGAGCGTTTCGAGCGGTATCGATCAGCATAAACACTGCGTTGACGATATCCTGTCAAATAGAGGATTGCTTCCCGCAGCGTTTTTGAGGGGACCGTGCCACTGTGCAAGCATACACCCCCGATTTGTTCGACGGAGTGTTCGATGATGGCGACCTTTTTACCCAACTTGGCAGCGGCAACGGCCCCTTTTTGTCCCGCCGGACCACTGCCAATAACCACCAGATCGTATTGCATGATTTCTTCTAAATTCAATTAAAAATTAGCTAATATTCCCTTCGCCGATTGTTGATCGGACGAAATGGACGTCTTTCCGAATGAGAAATAATAGATCAGAGACTGCCTTACCTACCTACTTACTTAGTATCGATTCTAGGGTGGCTGGCAGCAAATATGATTTTTTTCAAGTGTACAACTGACATAACCAGTAATTCAACTCGGTCAGTGAAAAAAGCTTGTGGAGTCAGCGATGCAGGTTCCCCCCTCGCGAATTCTGGCCACGGCGCTAAAATAGAAAAAGTTTGTAGCGGTTGACGGTTCGATCAATCGATTGGCGTTGGCTGTGGTTGATGCAACCAAAGCGTGGCGACCAAGGTCAGCATCCCGGCACATGCTATCTTGCTCTCAGGATCGCTTTATCGATTCATGATTGTCAACGGTTACATCGATCCAAGACATTAGTTTGAAAGATAATTTACCCGGTATGGAAAAAACAGGAGTCGCGATTGTCGGTTTAGGAACCGTTGGAACAGGGGTTGCCAAATTATTATTGGATCATGGAGACCGTACTGGTCGTCATGCCGGTCGCGTATTGTGGTTGACCCATGTGGTTGTGCGAGACATCAATAAACCGTTGGCGATTGAGCTGCCCGAAGGTCTGGTAACGGAAGACCTGCAAAGACTGCTGGACGATCGCAGCGTCACCGTGGTGGCGCATTTAGTCGGAGGGATCGAGCCGGCGCGAACGATTTTGCTGAAACTAATCGAGAGTGGCAAAGATGTTGTCACCGCCAATAAGGCGCTGCTGGCTGAACATGGGCCCGAGTTGTTTGATCGCGCACGACAATTGGGAAGATCCATCGCGTTCGAGGCTTCGGTCGCCGGCGGGGTGCCGATTATCGCCTGCATGAGCCAGTGTTTATCCGCCAATCAAACTCAAGCTTTCGAAGCCATCCTCAATGGCACCAGCAACTTCATCATTTCCAAAATGGACCAAGAAGGGGTTGGCTATCACCAGGCCCTGGCAGAAGCCCAATCCCTGGGGCTGGCCGAAGCGGACCCGACAATGGATGTGGATGGCACCGATGCGGCACAAAAATTATCGATATTAGCCCATCTGGGGTTTGGTGCCCGCGTGCATTGGTCGGATATCCCTCGCCGGGGCATCGAACATGTCAACCTGGCCGACATGCAGTTCGCTAAATTGCTGGGCTATCGAATCAAATTAATTGCTTATGCGAATTTGGTCGAGCAAGGGGTGCAGCTGATGGTGGCCCCGATGCTGGTAAAGTTGGGACAACCACTAGCGGAAGTTCAGGCCAACTTCAACGCGATTCAAGTTGTTGGAGATGCGGTAGGCCCCGTCTTTTTTCATGGCCAAGGTGCCGGGCAAATGCCCACCGCATCCGCGGTAGTGGCAGATATGATCGATAGTGCGGTCGGCCGAACCGCAATCACTTTTAAGACGTTGGAGCTGTGGGCCGACGGCAGCCAACGAGTTGAATTCGCTCCCATGGATGAATTGGTTGGTCGCTATTATTTGAGATTCGATGTGCTCGACCAACCGGGTGTGTTGGGGCAAATTGCCGGGCGTCTGGGCCAACACGGGATTTCGATTGCTTCAGTCTATCAACATGAATCGCAAGCGGACACTCATCATGTCTTGCCTGTGGTCATCATGACTCACCGCACTAATGAAGGGACTGTCGAGAAGGCGTTGCGGCAAATCGCAGCGATGCCCACCGTCGCTTCAATGCCTGAGAAGTATCGCATTTTGTAAGATGATTGAAAATCAATGGGAAGATGAAGATTCATCGCCACCCCACCTCGAGTAACCGTTGCTTTCAGTTGCAGGGATGCGTCGTTTGGTTAAGTGACCAAGATCGTTCCCAAGGGAACTGGGAATTGATTCGTGAAGCGATAGATTTTGCCAGTCGATCAGGCCCCACTTGCGGATGGCCAATACTCCAAAATGGTTCTTTCAATCGCCTTGTCCGCATGCAAATCGGCAACTATAATGGAAGTCCAGTCATCAGGTGTCCGTTTCCTTTATTCGCGAGTGTTTAAATTCGATGAAAATTTTTATTTGTCAACCAGTTGTTGTGATGTGTTTACTGAGTTTTGGTTCTGAGTTGGTATGTTTCGGCCAACAACAAGGGGAACCTATTTCCGTTTTGAATACAGAAGAGGCTCCTACAAACCTTAATCATCACGACAATGTTCCGCCCTCGAATTTGTTCGATTCCGCAATTCAGTCTCCACTCGCCGGCTACGAGATCGGACCGATGCCATCGGTGATTACCTATCATCCAACGGCGTTATATTCCTCCGCGGCAACTGGCGGATTGATTAACAATTGCGTTGGAAGTTGTGCTCGCAAGAAATGCCGCTGTGCCAAACCCGCTCCTGTTCCCCTGGAGTTTTGCTTGGTAGATCCGTGTGGCTGCAATCATGTTGCCTGCATTGAGGTTCCAGTCTGTTGTTTGGGCGAACAACCCGAAATCAGTTGGCGTCAGAACGGTCGAGGTCGACAGGTCGCAACGTTATGCTGGAATTGTTGCGATCATCAAGTCAAAGTGATTATCACCCGCAATGGAAAAGTTCGCACTCGGGGTTAAGACTGGGCTGGCCAGGGCTGGGCTGTCAAAATGTCGGGGTTGACACGCGCTTGTGGTTGACACCCGCTGGGGAGGAAGTGATTTTGTTGCGCTTTGTACGCTCAGTGGAAGACTGATTTCGCAATTTACCCGCGTCGAACGATTTAGGAATTGTCCCGAATCTTAGTGAAACGGGGTGAGCCGTCGGGTGTCAAAACCGGAGGGCTCGCGCCCTGCTGCTACCATCAAACTGCTTATCCCACCCATGACGCGTTCTCAAATGATGGGCAGGTCGATCGTTTCATCGTCCTGGATTGGGAGAACCGGTTTATCAAATTTTGGTTGCGGCAAATCATCGACAAGAGGTGGGAAACAGAATCGAGCCGCATAGCCCAGCAAAACTCCCGCCAACACTAAATGGACAGGGAATCTTTTCAAAAATAAAACAATTCTTTTCATGTTCCGAGTCCAATCGAATGACTGCAGGATCCAGTAAAATTAAGTCTGAAATGAAAGTGCAACGAAAAGGGATTAATCGAATCCATTAGACTCACACTCTATCCTATCGAACCCCATCCTATGGAACCCCATCCTATTGATCCCGAATGGTGCCTTCCATTCGAGTTGGCCCGGCACAAACAGCGGCCATTACGCCAGACTGCATCGTTCCACGAGTGAGTGCTTGTCGGTTGAAATTGAAGCTATAACCCACTACATTTCCGGTTGATTCGTCAGCCACATAGCAGATTGAGGCGCTGGGAGACATGTTATTGGCCACCGGAGCGCGAAAAATGAAGGCCCCAGTGACCATTACATAATCTCCAGCCCCCGGTTTATCCGTGGGCAAATCCTGCAGGATGTTCGTTTGAAAGATTCCCCCGACCGCACCGGTACGAGGGTTGAGTATCCAACATTGCAAATTGCCGCTGGCGTGGTCCAAGACATACAATCCTTCGACCCCTTCGGAGACCGCGCCTGTTGCCATCGAAATCGTTTTTCCTTTAACGGCACTGTCGGCATTGAGTGAGAGAATTGGGTTTTGCTGTGACGAATGCCCAATCTTCGAAAAGTCGTTTTCGTGGAGCCCTAAATAAACTCCGAATCCGACGCCAAGCACTGCTACTAATCCGACCAATCCACCGACAATTCCTGACATCCACAGGATTAAAATCGGTGTCGTTCGATGTCGTTTTTCCATATTTATAGTACCTTTTTAATCCTATGTTATATTTTGCAATCCGTTTATCAGTCCGGACTTTGATTATGCCGGGACTACTAAGAAGCCATTATCACCCATAAACGTAGTCGCTCGAAAACGATGATTTCCGGGACCGGTGACTTGATCAGAGACGCTCATCAAATCAATTCCTGTTCCTGCGAATTCAAGCGTTTGCACTTGATTTCCGTCGACGTAGTGATTCAAGATACGAGTAATTCCTTGAGAGTCACCAAAATCAACTCTTAAGTCAACCACTAAATCATCATTAATTCGTCGGAAGACGACATCTTCCTCTAACAAGTTCAAACGAGGAAATGGGGTGACGATCAACCTGTGTTGTCCACCAAAACCTTCTTGATTGATTCGATTAAACCCGTCACCGATGCCGAACTCATAGACGTTGTCGCCATCTCCTCCCAGCAACAGGTCATTGCCAGCCCCTCCCCGTAAGTAGTCGTTACCTAAACCACCAGTCAGAATATTGTCAAGGTGATTCCCGATCAAAATATCATCGTGATCGCCACCAACTGCCTTTTCAATATCGACACCGATGGCAATTCGAACGTTCTGAACCGCCGGAACCTCCACAAATACGCCGTTAAAGAAAAGCTCAAACAGATCAAACTCGTGGCCGATCGAGCTTGGCATACCTTGCCTCAAATCGACGGTCGCTCCAAACAACGAACCTTTAGCAGAAAGCGTATCAGTGCCACCTGCATCCCAAATGGTGGCCATGACGACCTCGTCCAAGCGGTTTCCCTGCCCGCTTCCGCCTCGATCCGCCTTAAAACGATCTAAATCGTAAATATCGTCACCGGTTCGGTAACTCATATTTACACCGTAGTTTTGCTGCAAATGATGAATGTCGTAGTATTGGAACGTGTACGGATTTTGGAAAAATCCCTGACTATAACTCATTACCGAAACGGCGGAACTGTCGAAGGAAGGCGGCAGCGATCCAAAACCTTCGTGAGGATGTTTCAGTCCCAACGCGTGGCCAAACTCGTGCAGTAGAATCGTAAATCCGCTGGAACCAGGGATGAGCCTGGTATCCATATTGATCCGATTGAACCACATATCCCCGCCCTCGGGAGCCATATTTGGAAAGAACGCAAACGCACCGGCATTAGAATTTTCCAAACCGTATTCACCCAGTCTAAAGATTCCCCCTCGCTGGCCGAAAACATTCGTCGAGGTATCAGCCACCTCGACCAATTGAACATTCGCAATGGATTCAAATTGAGCCATCGCAAGTCGAGTGTGAGCCCGCATCTGAGCAGTAAATTGGGCAAAATGTTCAGGAGGATCATTGTCAACTGCTTCACCCGTCCCATAGTCAGGGAACTCCTGCATAAAACTGTAAGTCAATATTGGTTGTCCCAGCGAGTTGCGAGGGATGATCGAATTCATTGGTTCGCTCATCCATGACACGCCACCATTGAGCGTGTTAAATATTTCGGGGTGAGTGCTAAAATCAACCCGCTCCCAATCACCCCAAAATTGATCGTTATAGGCCCTAACGTATAAGGTCTCGCGCGTCGGCTCCTCGAAGCCACCGGTTATCCAGGCCGTATTCGCAAATTGGGCCGGCGTCAACGAATGAATTTGGCCACGCTGCCTGGGTAGACCACCCGTCGCGAAATAACCGTTTTGCGATCCGGTACTGGGCTGAAAAATCTCATATTGCGTGTATGGAACTCCCGCGTCTTGCTTTGAAAACAATGAATTCAACGCCTGAGTCTCTCGCTGAGAGTCATAAAACTCAGGCGCGGTGGCAGTAAAAATCGGCTTGGTCACAAAGGTACTTGCAATGTCGATGCTATTTATCAGAGACCAGTGTCGGCCATCATAAGCCCGATACCGAATTCGCTGGGTTCGATCCTGGTTCAGAGGCACAAATTGCAGCTGATTGATCTGCGAGGCAGGAATCTCAATCCAAGTTTGTCGCGGCAAAACATTCCCTGCCAACACCAAGTCACCAGCATTTGCATGAGGTGAGGGATGAAGCACTCGATAGGACTTCATTGTATTTTGGTCGGCATCAAAAATATCGAACTCGCCTGCCAAACCGAAAGGCTGGTTTCCCGGGATGGTCGCCTTGGCGTACCGGGCGACAGGGCGGCTGGCGTTGACAATGGTAGTTGCCGTGCCGGTGGCGATAAAGCTGTAATCGACCCCATCAAAAGCCCGCATTTCAATCGTTTCGCTGCGAGTCGGTCCGCTGGAGCGGTACCGCAGCTGTGGCAGCTGATCTGGATCGATTTCGAACCATTGTCCCTGCGGCATGGCCGTGCCATTTAAGGTGAAAAAACCAAAATCATTGACCGTGTCGCGAATTTCAAGCTTTGTAATTGGATGCCCATCGGGATCATGAGCAAAAAAGGCGTTGGCGACCGAAATCGATTCATTGGCCACGACAGAAAAATTGTTCGTGCGAGCAAACGGTCGTGTGGTGTTGGGACGCACGGTAAACAAAGTCGACGTCATCGCGATTTCACTGAACTGACCCATCGAATCCTGGGCAAAGATTCGAACTCGCTCAAAACTGATTTTGCTACCACCGACATATCGCAATTGCGAAAGTTCCGAGAGAGAAATCGTAAATCGATTCCCTTGTTGTACCGGAATATTATTGAGGATAAAAAAACCACTGGTCGGCGAAGTGTTAAAGTCTTCAAAGGTCAGTGACACAACCGGAGCGCTGCCCGCCGTGAGAGTGAATAGTTCACTGGCCGCAATGGACTGATTCAGTTGAACGGTTACCTTCTTGCCGGTGATGATCGGATGCGACATGGATAGTTTCCCTGCGAAAAAACACTAAAAATGAATACCAAACTCGGATGGGGGAAGTGGCCGAAATGGAAATCCGGATTGAGATTTAATCGATCGTTCGAATGAAAGCAAGTGAATTGCATCAAGATGCTCAGCATGCTTTAACCGAAAATCCTATTGTAATCGTTAATGGTGTTAATTCAATAAAGAAAAGTCACTAAATTCATCAGTTTAAGGAAGTTTCGCACTCTGCTGGGGCTGCTTGGCCTTCCCTAGGGTGACCTTGCGGAGTGCCGTTTACCCAATCTTCCTCCTCGGTTATCGATTTTGGCTTCAAAATAGACGATTAAAGCCGTTTAGAGCCGCCACCCGGTAGGCTTCCGCCATCGTTGGATAATTGAAAGTCGTTTCCATGAAATAGCTCAGCGAATTGGCTTTGCCGGGCTGGGCCATGATCGCTTGACCGATATGGATGATCTCAGCCGCGTTGATTCCGAAACAGTGAACTCCCAAAATTTCCAAGGTCTCGCGATGAAACAGCAACTTCAAAATCCCCACGGGCCGACCCAAAATTTGGGCTCGAGCCAAATTGCGGAACTGGGCACATCCGACTTCGTAGGGAACCTTAGCGTCAGTCAGTTCTCGCTCGGTCGCTCCGATACTACTGATTTCGGGGGAGGTATAGATCCCTGTGGGGATCGATTCTCTCAGGTGTTCGTATTCCACGACCTTTCCTAAAATCCTCCTCGCGGCGGCCCGGCCTTGGGTGTAAGCGGCACTGGCCAATGACGGAATTCCAATCACGTCGCCCACCGCATAGATATGCGATTGCTCCGTTTGAAACGCTTTGTTGACCGCCAGATACCCTCGATGATCCGCTTGCAGTCCGACGTTTTCCAACCCCAGGTCGTCACTGTTCCCCGTTCGTCCAGCGGCCCACAACAACACGTCCGATTTAATCAGTTTCCCCGAATGGGTTTTCAGCACGACACCATCGTTCACCCCCTCGATTGATTCATAAGCTTCATTATGTCGAATCAAGACACCTTGGTCTCGCAGGTGATAATGTAGGGCGCCACTTATTTCATCATCCAGAAAATCTAACAATTGAGCGCGACTGTTGATTAGATTGATTTTAATCTTTAACTTGCGAAACATTGAAGCGTACTCACATCCGATTACCCCCGCCCCGTAAATCGTCATGCTGCTGGGAATATGATCCAACGACAAGATGGTATCGCTGTCGAAAATTCGCGGATCATCAAAATCTAAATCGGCCGGCCGATACGGACGCGAACCGACTGCGATGATAAAGCTGTCCGCCTTAAGCTGTAATTGTGTATCGACTTGAACCGTGTTTGGGTCGGCGAAAGAAGCATTGCCACAAAAGAGAGGCACGTCGTTACGATGGTAAAAGCCTTCTCGCATGGAAACCTGTTTACCGATCACTTGTTGAGCGGAACGGGTTAGTTCGGCCACTGTGGGACGATGATTGGCGCCCAATGTTTGGACGATGGGGTTGTCATACGCTTCGGTCAATTGGTGGATCGCGAACCGTAACGCTTTACTGGGGATCGTCCCCCAGTGGGTGCAACCACCACCAACCAATCGATGTCTTTCCACAACGGCGACTCGTTTACCCCCTTTGGTCAATTGCATCGCCGCCCCTTCGCCACCGGGCCCGGAACCAATGACAACCACATCAAACTTCTCTTTCCTCAAAACAACTCCTTCGAATGTCTATAACCGTTGATGAGTAATTATCGATTTACCGAAATGCAATCACGTTAATAAATTGCATTGGCCCGACCGCTGCCCACTTCGACTGGCGCCTGAGTTGTCCGCGCGATCTCCATCCAATCAATCGTATCATCAAAATCCTGTGCTTTGTAGCGAAGTCGACTGAGCACTGGCACCAGCGATCGAGCCTGAATCTGATCGCGATTGCTCTCCATGCTGATATCGCCGTCGAAACGGCGAGCATCATTGAGCACTACCCCACCTACATGCAATCCTCCGCGAAAGTTAGCGGCTGCCACCAACGCAGTCAATGTTTGATTGATTACGCCGATCACATTCGGAGAAACAATGATAATTGGATAGCCGAATTCGAAAGCCAAATCGGCAAAATAGAGGTCGTCGGTGGCAGGTGAAAGCAACCCGCCAGCACCTTCGACCAATACGATGTCGCAGTTTCCGGCCCATTGTGCCAACCCCGATCTCAACAATTCAGCATCGATCTCATGGCCGTCTTTACGAGCGGCCAAATGGGGCGCTAAGGCATGAGAAAATTTTTGCGGACATACCGCATCCAGGCTCAACGGCCGATTGGCCGCCTCCCACAATGCAAACGCGTCTTCCGAAATTAACTCTCGCCCGGAAGAGACACAGTCGCTGGCAACAGGCTTGTAAACGCCAACTGCGTTTCCGGCCAGCGTCAATTGACGAGCGATGGTGGTGGCCACGTAAGTTTTTCCGACTTCCGTATCGGTGCCGGTAATGAACAATCCCAGAGGAGGTTTTTTTAACATTTTGATTTGTGTGCAGTGATTGATATTCTATTCAGCGGTAAAATCGACTTCGTAATGCGCATGATTTAATTAAACGACAAAAAATGCCAAGGTGGCTTGGATAATTTTCGAACTGACTTAAAATCCATAGGCCTTACTGACGGCGGTTAGATTGAGTGGTTTAATAATATCCAATCGTCCCATTTGGGTTATATCATTATTTCGATTATAGTAAAATTTCAACCCCAATTCTATGAAAAAAGTTGCCGTAGCTGCCATTCAGACATATTGTACGTCGGATGTGGCCCAAAATGTTGCTCGTACCGTGCAGCTTATATCGCAAGCGGCCGACCGAGGAGCCCAACTGGTCTGCTTGCAAGAGTTGTTCGCCGGACTCTACTTTTGCCAATCGGAAGATCATCAACAGTTCGATTTGGCCGAACCAATCCCCGGCCCGACCATCGATCAGATCTGTGCCGCCGCGGCTGAAAATCAAGTCGTGGTCGTGGCCGGGATCTTCGAACGCCGAGCACCCGGTTTGTTCCATAATTCAGCTGTCGTGATCGAGGCTGATGGTAGCATTTTGGGGACCTATCGGAAAATGCACATCCCCGACGATCCTTACTTTTATGAAAAATTCTACTTTACCCCTGGCGATCTGGGATTTAAGTCGTTTTTGACATCGGTCGGCCAGGTAGGGGTCTGCATCTGCTGGGACCAATGGTTCCCCGAAGCGGCTCGATTAACGGCCCTGTCAGGCGCCCAAATTTTGGTCTATCCGACGGCTATCGGTTGGCAGGCCCCGGAGAAAGCCCAATTCGGACAATCTCAACGAGAGGCTTGGACCACCATGATGCGCTCCCACTCGATCGCCAATGGCGTTTACCTTGTCGCTCCCAATCGAAGTGGCGTGGAAGACCAAATCGAATTTTGGGGATCATCCTTCATCGCCGATCCTTACGGCAATCTTCTCAATCTTG
>JBGTHU010000507.1:0-7481 GCA_041745975.1 Mariniblastus sp. | reverse complement strand
ATGGAAAACACCAGATTACCACTCTTTTGCCCTGCTTGAATTTGCAGTTTGGCCGTCCCCAACTTGTCTCGTCGCTGGCTTCGTTCATCTCGCATTGCCTTGAGTGCACGCACTCGACCTTGGTTGCGGGTTCGCCGGGCCTTGATTCCCTGCCGAATCCAAACTTCCTCTTCAGCCAAGCGTTTATCGAACAGTTGATTTTCTTTCTCTTCAGCCGCCAGCACTTGTTCCTTCCGTTTCAGAAAGGTTTGGTAATCACAGCTCCAATCGAAAATCTGGCCTCGATCAATTTCTAAAATTCGATTGGCCAATCGTTGCAAAAAGACTCGATCGTGTGTGACAAACATGAACGAAGCGGCTTGCTTCCTAAGAAAATCTTCCAGCCAGATAATCGCATCGATATCCAAGTGGTTGGTCGGCTCATCAAGCAACAAGAAATCGGGCTTGGCCACCAAGGCTTTGGCCAACAATACGCGACGTTTCATCCCCGCCGATAGCTGCTCAAAACGTTGATCGCCAGCAAGTTCCATGCGAGACAAAATTTGGTCGACGGCATGGTCAGCTTGCCAACTTTCCAACTCGATTTGATTATTTAAGCGAGTTCCTTCGGTAACCACGTTGCGAATGGAAGCAACTAAGTCCATTGGCACTTCTTGGTCCAACACCGCCACTTGGATTCCTGGCTGAATCGTGATGCGACCATGATCCGGTTGAACCGCTCCGGTCAGTAATTTAATGAGGGTCGATTTGCCGGCTCCATTCCGGCCCAACAATCCAATGCGATCACCAGCGTGAATTTGGCAATTGACTTGATCCAATAAAGGAGGCCCATAGTAGCCAATGGTGACATCTTGTAACGTAATTATTGCCATCTTTATATTTCCAGGTCGCCGCGGTTCAGGTTAAGCAAAGTAATTGACCGCATTTTGAAAAATGGCCAATCCATCGGGCCGGTCAGATAATCCCAATCGAGTCCACTGAGGATGGTGTGTTGCCACCACATGGCGTTCGGGATGCGGCATCAGCCCCAAAATCCGGCCCGTTTCATCCGACAACCCTGCCACGTTCCCGATCGAGCCGTTTGGATTGTCGGGGGCGGCCAGCGAACCACTGGACCCATCGGATCGGCAATAGGTCAGAGCCAATTGATGATTGTTGGCCAAGCGGGATAGCGTCGCCGCATCCCGCGGGACGAATTTCCCTTCGGCGTGAGCAATCGGTAAATACATCCGCTCGATCCCTTTCAAAAATACCGATTTCTGTTGATCGACGTTGAGGTGCACCCAAGTGTCAATGAAGCGCCCCGAATCGTTCCAAGTCAACGTGGCAGGTAAACCGTCCGTGTCGGACGGAATTAGGAAGCCGGACTTAATCAAAATCTGAAACCCATTGCAAATCCCCAAAATCAATTTCCCTTGGTCGCGAAACTCAGTCATCGCATCGGCCAATCGCAATTTCAGTTGATTGGCCAAGATCCGTCCGGCAGCAATGTCATCGCCGTAGCTAAATCCTCCAGGTAAACAGAGTATCTGGGACTGCGATAGAAATTTTGGGTTGTTTACCAATTGATTGATATGAATTTGGATGGGATTTGCACCTGCCATGGAAAATGCAAATGCCGTTTCCTGATCGCAGTTGGTACCGGGTGCTCGCAGGATTAAAACTTGCGGCTGTGTCATTAATTTTGCCCTCAAAACCTGGCAGCGATTTTTTCGCTGTTAAAAAGCTACGAAATAAACAATGGAAAGCAGTTTGAATACTGATTGTGACGCTACCGGTCGAAATCCAGCGGCGATTGCCAAGCCGACTTCAATTCAGAGATCGGCAAACGAATCAGAATCGTCTCCTGATCAGAAACCTGATACCAGGGGTCTTGGGTGACTTCCCCCAGCAAGCAGCAAGGGATTCCCTCCAGCAAAGATTCAAATTTGACTTGATCGCTGGGCGACACTTCCATCAGAAAGCGAGAATTGGATTCGGAAAACAGTTTACAAACCGCATGAGTCCGGTTCTCATCCAGCAACAACGGATTGGATACGGATGACGTTGCATTCAAAGGATGATTGTCTTCCAAAAATTGTTGTTTGATAGTCGCTGCAACGACCGGTATCGCATCGATCGACCACTTCACGCCCCAACCTCCGGCAAACGCCATCTCGGCCATGGCCACGGCCAAACCGCCTTCACTCAAGTCATGGCAACTCCGAATCAAACCCTCTTGGATCGCTTGGTGGATTCGTCGAAACGTTAACAATGCAATTTCAGCATCGACGACGGGAACTTGTCCACCGGTTCCCCCATGGATCAAAGACCAATGCGATCCGCCCATATGATCGCCGGTGCTGCCGATTTGGTAAACCAAATTTCCGGGTACTTTAAAATCCATCGAAACCGCTTGCCGCACATCATCGATTTGGCCCAGCGCACTGATCAACAGGGTCGGGGGAATCGAGATCGTCTGGCGTTGCCCGGTTGTTTCATCGGTGTAGCTGAATTCGTTATGCAGGCTATCCTTACCGCTGATAAATGGTGTCCCAAACGCGATGGAATAATCGTGGCAAGCCAGGGCTGATCTTACCAAATCCCCTAAGGTTTCTGGTCGATCCGTATGCCCCCAGCAAAAATTATCCAAGATGGCGATCCGATTGGGATCGGCACCGACGGCGACGCAATTTCGTATCGCTTCATCGATCGCACTGGCCGCCATGTGGTAGGGGTCGACATCCCCCAAGTGAGGATTCATGCCGCAGGAGACAACAATCCCACGTTGGGAATCCAGAATCGGCCGAAGGACGGCGGCGTCACCGGGCCCGTCGTTGGCGACTCCAACCAGCGGCTTGAGCACGCTGCCACCTTGCACTTCGTGATCGTACTGACGGATGATCCAGTGCTTGCTGGCGACGTTTAGGCTGGACAATATTTTCAACAAATCACTGGCCAGATCCGGGACGGCCAGCGCCTGCGGTGTCGATGTAACGGTTTGGGTTTCAACCACCAATGGCTTTTCCGGTCGATGTCGAAAAATCGCGTCTCTCACCACGGGGGGACGTCCCCCATGTAAGAACGCCATCGATAGATCACCGACAATTTGGTCGTTGTATTTTAGTTGTAATTTTCCTGTTGGTTTGAATTGTCCGATCACGGTCGCGGTCACTGATTCAGCGGCACAGAGCTGTTGGAATGCGGTCCAGTTCTCTTCAGGCACGGCCAACACCATCCGTTCTTGAGCTTCGGAAATCCAGATTTCGGTATACGACAATCCGTCATATTTTAGTGGTACCCGATCGAGCCAGACTTCGGCACCAATCTCCTCGCCCATCTCACCGACAGCACTCGAATACCCACCGGCCCCGCAATCGGTCACTGCGTTGAACAGTTTCAAATCGCGAGCTTGCAACATTACATCCATCAGCATCTTTTCGGTGATGGCGTTCCCTATCTGCACCGCACCACCCGAAGTGATATCGCTCTCCTCGGTCAGTTCCGCAGAACTGAAAGTGGCACCATGAATTCCGTCCCGACCGGTCTTGCCGCCGATTGATACGATCAAGTCGTTTGGTTGAGGTTGCTTAAACGATTGATCGTGGGGAATCAGTCCGACGTTACCACAAAAGACCAAGGGGTTACCCACATAGCGTGGATCAAAATAAACAGCTCCATTGACGGTGGGGATTCCCATCCGGTTCCCGTAGTCCCGTACGCCAGCCACCACCCCTTTCATGATCAATCGGGGGTGCATCACACCGGGAGGAAGTTGATCAAAGGGGGTATCGGGTGGAGCAAAACAAAACACATCGGTGTTGCAGATCGGCTTGGCTCCCATGCCCGTCCCCAGCGTGTCTCGAATCACGCCTCCGATACCCGTATTGGCTCCTCCGTAAGGTTCCAGGGCCGAGGGGCGATTGTGAGTTTCGACTTTGAAGGCGATATTGTGATCGTCGTCAAATCGAACGATACCCGCATTGTCCTTGAACACGCTGACGCACCAATCATCGTCGCCCCATTGCTGCCGCAAGCTCATCGTCGCCGCAAAGATCGTCTCCTTGAGCATATTCTCAAACGACCTTTTTTGCTGGCCGTCATCGTAATTGATGCGGCCGGCCAAAGTCTTATGACTGCAGTGTTCACTCCACGTTTGAGCAATCGATTCTAATTCGATGTCGGTCGGCTCACGCTGAAGCGTTTGAAAATGTTTGGCGATCGTCTGCATTTCGACCAACGACAAACTCAACTGCCATTGCTTGCTGATATCGACCAATTGTTCATCCGAAAGATTGCCAAGCGGAATTTGCTTCAAGTCAAAACGATAACTCTGTCCCACCAACAACTCATTTATTTCCAGATCCCCCAGCACCACCATCTCCACCGAACTATTGGATAACAGCTTGTCTTGCAATCGACTAAATTCGTTGGCGGGTAAGGAATCGATACGGAAGCGACGATAGGTGCGAACCGCATCGACCTCGATCCCCATGTCGCGTATGGCCATCAGTGTCGTTTCAGCAACCGCATCGGTAACCCCGGGAAGCGGCAACACATAAACTTGCCGCCCATCGAAATGGCCGGGGTCGATCGGTGGCGGGGAACTGGGAGAAGCATGACTCGGTGATTCGGCTACGAGATTCCGAGCCGCGGCTATGTCGATTTCGTTGTTTGATAGAGTCAAGCGGAACTGAGGATCGCCCGGCCGGCCAATTTGGTACGTTTCCACCACCGGTTCCGCCAACAGGTCGACCGCAATCTTGTTGATGGTGGACTGATCCAAATTCCCTTGCAATAAAAAACCACGGCTGGACTGGATTCTGAGTGATGAAGACAACTGCAAATCATGAGCACTCGCTAGTTTTTCAGCAGCCATCCGATCGGGTTGGCCGGGTGCGGGTCTCAGGTCAATCTGCCACAGTTGGGCGTTTTGTTGGAGGTGTTGGTGCGGCGAAGATTGTGTTTCGGCTGAAGTCGACATCGGTAAGGTCAGGTATCAGTTAATTGGGCTGGGACGTGGGTGAAATCGAGGAATCGGCGAAAATGGGCGATTCGGCGAAAATGGGTGATTCGGTTGGAACGGGAACTTCCGTGGGAACGAATTACTCGATAAAAAATCATAGGTGGAAACGAACGAAGGCAAAAACGTGGGGCAGACCCAGGGAATTCCCTTTCGAATGACGACTATTTTATCGATCGCTTGGTAAAACAACAGGTGTGAGGCAAAATCGTCCTAATCCTGTTAAATTTTCCGGCTCTTTGACAACCTGCCCCCACTTCCCAATGCTGCCCCTGCCGAGTTTATCGATGTTGGGTCCATTGAGCCAGTTGTGCCTATTCGAATGACTCTCTACCATTGACGTTCGATAACGATCGGATCTTTTTTATTGCCGACTCGCTCCAAATCTTCTATACTGATAACCGGATCATGCTGTTCGATTTTCTAGCGATCTCCGAACCAAGCTATGATCTGTTGTTAGCCGTACCAAGCGAAATTTGAGTGCTGCGTGGTCGAGTGCGTAGCCGTTCACTCCGTGAACCTGCATTAACTCTCGCCCACAGAGTGAACGGCCACGGAATTTTTATCTGCCTCTCGGTTTATTATTGAGCCGCTTGGCCTCACGTTCTTGCTGATGTTCTATCTGGGTGAGGTATCAATGACTACGACTATTTTGCAGGAAAGGGCGGACGGCAAGTATCCAATGGAGACTCGTAAGCTTTGTCCGGCACCTTAGGCAAGGATGGTGCCGAGACGATGCAGGCATATGCGACCAGACAACCCAGGATCATAGCGACCGGAAGGACGAAATTTGAGTGCCTGTCACCACGTACCACGTTTATTGCTTGAGCCAGTAGAGCCAATACCAAGACGAATAAAATTGTGAAACTCTGTTGCGGTGCCGTACCCAGCCCCAGCATTCCAAGTGGGCATTCGAGCTTTCCACTGAACTCGAGATAGACATGGAACGCAGCGATGGCCAAGCCGGCGGTTGCCAAAGGAAGACTCAACGCAGCTAAAAGACTACATTCGCGTCGGTATGTTCTTGTGATCAGCCCCATCAGTAGCACCGCAGCCGTCCCGATCACGAAAGAACGTTGATACAGGCACAGTGGACAGGCTTTTAAGTTCATGCCGATGCTAAGCCACAGACTTCCCACAACAGCCACTAGGCTAATCAACAATGTCCCAGCGTACAGTAGAGAATTCGATTTGTTTTGAGTATCCATGTTTGGCGTCATAGGTCGGTCTCGCTGAACCTTGGAACAACAACATTCATTACCCACTTTTCACGGGGTTGGGTCTCCCACACTGGCGACGAGCCATTGGATCCATTGGGTCCCCATCCTAGCAATATCAAATCCGAATGGAAATCCGGGTAAAGGAAATCCAGGACGGCGATCGTGGCACTGTGACGGTTGCAGACAGTGAAGTCATTGGAGGAAATCGTTGGTTTTTTATAAAACAGAAGTTTTAGATTACAGCTCTTCAGAGCTGATTTTGAACAGATGAGCTGTAGCCGAATTTTTACTCCGGTTTCCTTTGAGACATTTGAATCGAGGCTATCTTCATCTTAGTTGGACAGCTCAGTCAAATACATGGAACATTTGAGGACGCAGATAAACCTTGGTTGCTCCATCAATTTCCAACCTCCATGGAACGGCCCCCAGAGGCAACTCCCTCAGCATAATCTGTCCATTCTTAACCCTTCCGTGAAAAACATTGACTTGTCCTAAGAAGTGTCGTCAACAAACTTTGTCCTCGAAAATCAAACTTGGTGATTGCCCAATAAGCCGTGAGACCGAAAACCATGTTTACAAATTCGACTTTTTGATAATTTCTCGGATATTGATAGCAAGTATGCAATCGATTGGATACGGGTTCAATCAATTGCGGTTGCTTGAAGATAGTGATTTTTCGACTTTATGATTCGAAGGAGATGCAAAATGACGACAGCTCGACGCGAAACCGTGGATCATTCAATTACTCGTTGGTATCACTGCGTTTCAAACTGTGTCCGCTCGGCACTGCTGATGTCCGACGAAGCCGTAAATGACCGCAAACAATGGATCGAAGATCGGCTGAAAGTGCTGGCGAATCATTTCGCGGTATCCGTTGGCGGATTTGCAGTGATGGACAATCACTTTCATGTACTCTGCCGATTCGATCCCGATGTGGCCAATACTTGGTCGGCGGCCAAGGTAGTGCGGCGTTGGTTTAGCATCTATCCGCCGCGAAATTTCGACTTGGACGACTCTGAAATCGTGGACTATCCTCCAATATCGTGTAGGCCAGTCTGACCCTGCTTGCGTGAACCGTAGTGTGTCTGAAAGTAGCAGTGCTCGGTTCCTCAGTTTGCTGCTGTTGTGTCGATTTACGAACCTGTGATTTGGGCGAAGTCATGGGCAATGTCTGCGCATCCAACGGAGTCTGTTCGTTCGTTAGCATTTCGGGGCTCAAGGCAAGAATCTCTTAATGTCAATTGGATTGGCGCTCCTGT
>JBGTHU010000506.1:0-2438 GCA_041745975.1 Mariniblastus sp. | reverse complement strand
TGGAATCCGTCAGCGACAAAACTCCGGCTGGGTAGATCGAATTCTCGCGTCACGGTTGCGTCGGCACCCCCTCGAGAGAGATTGATCAACGCCCGATCGAAATCCGGCTTGAGCAGGGAAGCACCCGACCAAACCCAATTTTCATTCTCCTTTTCCGCCAGTTCATCAAGATCCAAAATGATCTCCCAATCAGGTTGGGATTGTCGGTAGGAGTCGAGTGTGGTTCGGCGCCAGATCCCTCGAACGTGGGTCTTGTCTTGCCAAAAGTTGTAGAAAAAATCACCCCGTTTCGAGACAAAAGGGATTCGCTCATCGGAATCGAGGATCGCTTTGAGGTCATTTTGCAATTCCTCGAAAGCGGGATCGGACTCGAAATGAGTGACCGTTTTATTGTTTCTTTCTCGCACCCAATCCAAAGCGGTTTCCGCCTCGACCTCTTCTAACCACAAAAAGGGGTCCTCGTCAGCCGAGACATCGGAAATCTTGGGAGTTGCATCTTGTCCAATCAAACGTGTTTCTCCTAATGAAAACCCAAACAACAAAAGCAAGCTACCGTAGAAACAAAAACGTAACTTCATCTTAAAACCTTTTTTAACGAACGGGATGGGACAATCAAACTTGGTGAGGAAACTGGAACTCGGATCGATATTTGGGGTTAGCCAATTCAACAACCTGATCATTGCCGCTGACTTGGCCATCGGCGTTAAGATTCACTTCGGCACCTAAGATATACGGAACTTGATTGGTGTCGATCCCCCAGGCCAGCATCTGGGATTCTTGCCGATTGACGACCTCCGCGACGGCGGCTGGAACTTGTTCCAGTAATTCATCGCGTCCAAGCGGAGAACCGCTGCGATAGGAAATATTGGCCAAATGGGGCATCGCGGCGGAAGCGACCGAGTGAGCGATAGGGGCTCGCAACGACGACTTGTCGCGACTGCGGACGGCTTCGATGAAATTCCGGTAGTGGCTACCACCCGAGTCTCCTTTGAATTGCTGGATCACAGTTTGATCATCATCTGCCGCGACGATGCGACCACCGCCTCGACCGCCGATAAACGTGCCTTGTTCACATTCGACGATCACACCGACTCCAGCGCCACGGTAGGACGGACTGTTCCGCTTATCGGGTGCGACCCACAAGTTATTCACTTCAAAAATCACGGGGATATCACCACACTGGTACCACACTGTTTGCATGTTGGGAGTATCGCCCGCATCATCCCAAGCGAAACGGTTACCAATACTCTGCACAATGCCGGAGAACGGTTGGTCTTGCAGCAGCCAAGCGATCAAGTCAAATTCGTGGGGGGCTTGATTCCCCACATCCCCATTGCCGGTATTGAAATCCCAGTGCCAATCGTAATGAATTTTAGGTCGCATGATTGGTTGGTCTTGGCGACCACCCAACCAGAGATCGTAGTGCAAGTTCGTCGGAATCGGCAGGGGTTGGCTCCGTTTGCCGATCCCGGTGCGGTTTCGATAGCAGAGCCCCCGAATGGCTTTGATCGCTCCCAATTCCCCGCCTTGGATCAATTCAAAAGCTGGAATCAAACCGCTATCGGAGCGGTTTTGTGTTCCGGCTTGGATGATTCGATCATACTTTTCAGCCGCAGCAACCAACGCTTTTCCTTGGTCGACATTAAAGGTAACCGGTTTTTCCACATAGACATCTTTGCCTGCCTGGAGAGCGTGGATCGCCTGAGCCGCGTGCCAATGATTGGTACTGGCAATCACCACCGCGTCGATTTCTTTTTGTTCCAACAATTTTCGATAGTCGACAAAACGAGCGACGTCAGGGCGAGACTGAACGACTCGATCCATATGCGATTCGTCCGGATCGCAGCAAGCAATCAGCTTGACGTCTTTGATTCGTTCGAATGATCCCAGCAGGTCTTTCCCGCGGCCACCGCAACCGATCAAGCCCAGGTTGATTTGTTCATTCGCAGTCCCTGAAAGTTCGACTCCGCGGGAAAGCCGCGGGATTGCCAATCCTAACATCGACGCGGCACTGGCTTGTTGTAAGAACTCTCTTCGATTTCGTTGCCAAGTCATTGATTTTAACCTTTATACTTGAGGGTTGTTCTGCGGAATGAAGTAGGGTACGTGCCGTCGGACACGATGGCCCGAATGGTAAGTCGAGCAAGCGTTAGTTCGGCAGCACTCGGCCAACCAAACGACTCAACTGTCCAATAAATTTATCTCGAACGGCCTTTCACTGTTCGCCTGAAACGTTACGAACGTTTATTTTAAACCAAAATAGGTTCTTTTGAAACCAGATGTTTTAATCCTGGGTCTGGAAAGATGCGAATCAGTTCACAAGAATTAACTTGTCCAGCCTCGTCAGCGGTATCCAATCGCTCCTGTTTCCCGGTTCCAGCACAGATTAAAACATCTTGGGCCCTCGCTACCTACTCACGAATCGGTCGTGATCGGCT
>JBGTHU010000505.1:0-2328 GCA_041745975.1 Mariniblastus sp. | reverse complement strand
GTCCGGCAATTTGTTCATTCAGGTTGCTTTTGGTAGTGACTGGTTGGAGACCAGTCGACAGGTGCGTTTTATTGGTCTGGGGCGTTCTGTTTTTGGAACAAGCTGGAGATACGGCGATTGTGGCTCGGATGCCCTTCGTCGTTTTTTTAATGTTTTTTTAATTTAACCCCATCATCTTTTTGGGTCTGTTCGCCGATAAGATGAGCTGAGAAAAATGATCTGGCCACCAAAATGGCAACCGATGAAGCAGCGGATAACTCAGCTGATTGCTTAATTGGGTTTGGATCGAATCAAGGCGATTCGGAAACTTGCTATCATTTGGCGATCGCTGAGATGGTGGGGCTGCAGGGTATTGAATTAGTTGCGGCCAGTCGCCTGAAACAAACCGTAGCGGTTGCCCCTGATCAAGTCCAACCGGAATTTCTAAACGGCGTGATTCGGCTCTCGACGCAACTAACTCTCCCGAAATTATTCGACCAGCTGGTGAGAATCGAGAATCAATTGGGGCGAATCAGGACCCACAGGTGGGGGGCTCGCAGCATCGATTTGGACTTGCTGATGTATAATTCGATTCATTTCGAGTCCGAGCTGTTGCAGGTTCCGCATCCGCGAATGACTTTTCGGCGATTCGTGTTGGAACCGGCGGTTGAGGTTGCCGGTGACATGTTTCATCCGATTGCTCAGTGTACTTTAAGGGAGTTGCTGATCGAATTAAACAGAAAACCCCAGCATTTACTGTGGGTAAATTGTCTTCCGTCGAAAGTCGTCAACATTGTCAGCTTATTGGCCGATCGATTAAAGTCGTCGGCGATCAATACAGGCCAACTTCCCGAGGGGACCGGATCGACTTGGCAGGTTGCCAATTGGCAAATTTCTGTGATCAGCCGTCTTGAAGATTTTGAGAGCATCAAGGAATTTGCCAAAATTGTCGTCTGGGGGTATCCGCGACCCGAAGAAATGCGGGGCGCTCAATTTATTGGAGCCCAGCTAGACCTGAAAGAAGTACAGTCTGTTGGCAATCGGTGGCTGGAACCCCCGAACACTATGGACGAGAGCGGCAGGCTGGATGACTCAGAAAGCCGCATTGCCGACGAAATCGCCGCCGCGATCCAGTCCTGCCAGCCAACTTGTTCAACCGGCGGTGACGCGGGGAGTTCGTTTCGCTTATAATTTTAGTTGCTAACTTTAAATGTAAAACTCAATACATCGATCAACTGATTAGGCAAAACGATTTTGGACGAAAATTTCTTTATTTACCTGGCTTGTGTTCCTGTGCTGGGAATTTTTGCTCAGTGGTTGGCGTGGCGGACTCGGCTTCCTTCCATTTTGTTGTTGTTGCTTTTTGGCGTGTTGTTGGGTGTATGGTTTAATCCCGACCATCTAATCGAAGAAGCCTTGTTGAGCCATTTGGCAGCGTGGTGGCAAGAGAACGCGGCCACCGGTGCTTCCGGATCAGGGGCTTTTCCCACAACGATTGAGTTGGCTCGGGGGAGCAGCAATCTGGCTGCACCGATCTTGTTTCCGATCGTTTCTTTGGCGGTTGCAATCATCTTATTCGAAGGGGGATTGTCGTTGCGGCTATCGGAGATCAAAGAGAGCGGCGGGGCGATCCTGAGACTGGTTTCCTTGGCGGCACTGGTGACGTGGATATTGACTGGATTGGCGGCCTGGTTGGTGTTGGATTTACACTGGAAAACGGCTGCGCTACTGGGAGCGATACTGGTGGTTACCGGACCAACGGTGGTAATTCCATTGCTGCGGCACATCCGCCCCAATCGACGGGTCGGTTCGATTGCCAAATGGGAGGGCATCGTGGTAGACCCCGTGGGGGCTATCCTGGCGGTACTGGTTTTCGAACAATTGTTTATTCCGATTGTCAGCGGAGACGAACAGCCCTACTTGACCACGATGGTCTCCTTGGTCAAAGCAGTTGCGATTGGTGTGGGTTTGGCTTTAGTCAGTGGATGGGCATTAGCAACTGCGGTGAAGGCTTACTTGATTCCAGACTTTTTACATGGTGTGACTTTTTTGGCGGCAGCCATGGGTGTCTACGCTGTCTCCAACGTTGTGCAACACGAATCGGGGCTGATTACCGTCACAGCCATGGGGATTTACTTGGCCAATCAGAAAAAAGTTTCCATTGATCACGTGATTGAGTTCAAGGAAAACTTAGGAATTTTCCTGATATCCAGTTTGTTCATTATTCTCGGCTCGCGACTGCAACTCGCCTCGATCTATGAGTTAGGTTGGAAGGGTGGAGCATTTTTGGTGCTGATGATTTTAGTGATTCGCCCCCTGTCGGTATGGCTGGCCACGATCGGTGGCAAA
>JBGTHU010000504.1:0-2216 GCA_041745975.1 Mariniblastus sp. | reverse complement strand
CACGAAACTGCCCCCCTGGATGCAGGATTCGGGCAAAGGATGGATAACAGCCGAATACAGCATGTTACCCAGCAGCACCGAGACTCGGAAACGAAGAGATCGGGAGAAGGTTGATGGACGAACCACCGAAATCCAGCGATTGATCGGTAGAAGCCTTCGCGCCGTGGCCGATTTGGAAGCCTTGAACGGATTCCAAATTACAGTCGATTGCGACGTCCTGCAAGCCGATGGGGGAACTCGAACGGCCAGTATTACCGGTGGCATGATCGCCTTGGTTGATGCGATCAACAGTGTCCGCAAGGAGTTGGTCGATCTCCAGCGTTACCCGTTGTTGGATTCGGTGGCTGCCATCAGTGTTGGGATCGTCGACGGTCAACCCGTGGTCGATTTGGATTACCCGCAAGATTTCGCCGCTGCGGTCGACATGAATGTCGTGATGACCGGCAGCGGACGATTTGTCGAGATTCAAGGGACTGGCGAAGAAGCAACCTTCAGCGAAAAGGAATTGTCAGAACTATTGAAGTTGGCCAAGTCCGGGATCAGTCAATTGGTGCAAATACAAAACAAAGCCTTGGGGACGAATTGGCCCTGGTGCTGATTTCATTTGAATGTCTGAACTGATCCGATTAAGGCAGATGTTGAGTAGTAGCTGATAGCGAACGGCACAACGATTCCCAGCGGTTGAAGTTGCGTTCGAAACTCTCATTTAACTCGAATCGCAATTCCTGGATTTCTTGCTTGAGACCATCGGCATCACAATTTTCTACAATCTTCTCGATTACTCTCCGCAACGATGTTTGGGTATCGACAAGCCCTTGTTGCAGTTTGACCAGTTGGGCCTGCTGTTGTTGAATTTGTTGTTGTTGGTGCCTGAGGGCCGTTTGGCGATGATCGATTTCGGCTGCTTGCTGCATTCGCTCCCGTTGCCACTGCTCGCTTGCATGCTGCAAATTTGCTTGACGACGTTGTAAATCAAGCTCGTATTGTTCCAATTCATGTTGTTGGCGTCCGACATGGTGCAACAACTGTTGAACTTGTTGTTCTGCCGTCGATTCGTTTCGTCCCCAAGGTTCGTTGGTTTCCAGATCACATCCAGTAACCAGTTTCAGTTGAGGCAGATCACGATGGACTCGGTCAGATGGCAGATTGCATTTTTCAGCCGTTTTGGTGGATTTCGTCAGAAAATTAATCAAATCATTTTGATCAGCCGAGTTGAGCCCTTGGAGGACTTGGTTTAGATTGGACAGCGGTTTGCGAATAGCCTGTTTCAGCATGATGTTATAAAAAAAACATTTGAAGAAATCTGATGTTTAGTACTAGCTTAAGCAATGTTTGAAAATGGGATAGACCCCTCGTGGCAGAGTTTCAGCCCCCTTTCGAACAGAGCGTATTGGGATAGCCATTAAATCGGCATTCGAGCAACGGTTCGTCATCAAAGTGTTTTTTACGAACGTTCCGGGGTTCTGGCAAAGTGTACCGGTTGCGGGGGATAAGGCGGGTTGTGGCGATTGCAGTGGCAGAGGAGAATTGAGGTGAAACGCCAGGTTAGGATTGTAACAATGATGCCGCAGATCGATTGGAAGGAGCTTTGCTGCTTCTGTTTAATGGCCAGTCTATTTTCGGTCGGTTGCGAGCGGTCAAAACCGATCCCAGCCGCCATCAATGGCCCTTCGATGGCCCCTCATTATTGGGGCCAACATTATCGCATTGAATGTTATGATTGTGATTTCCCCGTTCGCTTTCAGCTGGTCGACGGCCAAACAATTCCTGAAAAAATCACTTGCCCCAACTGTGGTTTTCGTGATCTTCCTTTTACCGCAGCAGTAAGAATGCCAGCGGATCGAGTAGTAATCGATCAAAATCAGCAACCGGAACGATGGTCGGTAGTGGCCTTAATGTTGCCCGACCGACCAGGGTATGGTGTCAAACGAGTCCTTGGACTTCCTCAGGAAACGATCTCATTTCATCAAGGGAATCTGTATGTCGATGATCAACTTGTAAGGAAATCGTGGGAACAATTGTGCCAACAACGCATCTTGGTTTTTGACTCCAACTACGGGCCGCGGACAACCGATACATCTCGCTGGCAAATCCTTGCTCCTGAAACATCGCGGTGGCAATCGACCCGTGGCAGTTTGAAACGGCAATCAACAAGCGATCTACCGCTCAAGCCTGCTATAGCTAACGTAATGAAGGGGTTGGATTCGGACAACGAC
>JBGTHU010000503.1:0-8181 GCA_041745975.1 Mariniblastus sp. | reverse complement strand
CTCTGTTCGGGGAACAGCCAAATCCAAGTTTTAGGCTTGCCCGCTTCGATCATCGCATAGAACACCAAGACCAGCATCCCCGTCAGCATGATCAGTCGTCGATCTTGCAACAGGGAGCGGATTGTCGATTTTGGTTGACCGCGATTCGAAATGGTTTTATTTTGAGCCACCGTGTATTTATCGCTGTGGAACGACTTAATTGATTTTTTGAGCCGAGTTCAAACGGTTGACGTATTACATAAAAGATTGCTTTTGAAAACTTGCGAGCGAATGATTATATGATAAACTGAGAAGAAAAGTAAGCATTATAAAAACCATTCACCAGCCGAGCTCAGAGAGAAGGATACCCAAGCCAAGCGTATGTCCAAAACAATAGCAGATCATGCGATCAAGTTGATAGACAGGTCACCGGGCACCCATCGTGTCACTCCGCCAGCAAAACCGTTGCTGTTGGCCTGCTGTTGTTGTTGGATTGCATTTAGCGGTTTGGTCCGTGCCGACGAACCTGCCGAACTGTTTTTGGTCGCCTTGCGTGATGCGGGTTACTTTGACATAGCGCTTGAATATTTGGACAGTTTGGAGAACAAACCGGAGATCTCGGCCGAGTTTCGCAAAATTATCCCCTTCGAAAAAGCCGAAACGTTGATTGCGAGCACTCGACAGTTGAGAGACCCTGCAGTGATGGATCAACGATTAAACCAAGCCAATCAGCTGTTGGTAGAATACGCGAATCGAGACTTGGATTTGGAATCGCGGGCACGACTGGCTCAATATCAAGCCAGTTTGTGGCTGCAACGATCCAAGATTAGTTCTTTCCGGGCCAACTCCGATCGCTTAACCGCTCCAGAACGTGAAGCTGTCCATCGTCAGACTCGCGAGCTTTTGCAGTTGGCTCGCGATAGTTATCAAGACGCCAAGGATCGGATACGAGAACTGATTGATCCGCGCAGCGCCAGCGGAATCAAAGTTGACCCCCAAGACCCGGTTGCGGGGGAACGCTTAAAAAAATTCCAACGCGATTTCGTCAAAATGAAATTAGGTTTAGCTCAAACGACCGAAGAACTCGCTGACACGTTTACCGAACTGGACGGGGAGTGGTCACAATTGGTGAATGAAGCGCTGGTCGAGTACAAGTCGATCTTTAATGACTATTTGGGAGTCGAACATGCCAACGATTCGGTCTGGCTGTCGAAACTTTACGAAGGTCGCTGCCTGGCTAAGCTGGGGCAATTACAACCGGCCTTGCGGACCTTGAACGAAATTTTTGAACTGAAAGGCCGGGGGGCAGTCCCCTTAAAAAGACAAGCCTACTTGATCTCCTGTGATGCTTGGAGCCAACTGGACGAATATCCGGCCGCGGATGTGGTGCGGATTTTGGAACCTGCGGTGGAGGAGTTGAATCCGGAAGAGCGACGGCAACCGGATTGGGTCAAGGTGCAATTTGAATTGGCTGTCGCACAGCATCGCTTGGGTGAACTGCGACGTAACGAATCTGGGGCTCGCGCTCGCACCGAAAGTGATCGATTGCAACGACAGGCCGGGCGGGCGATGCGGAACCTCTCGCGAATCCCCGGCAGTTTCCAAGAACCGGCCCGGGAGTTAATGGCTCAGTGGAATGTCAACCTATCCGAATCGGAGGATGCCAACAGCTTGGCCGCGATTGAATCGTTTGCTGATGCCCGACTGAAGTCTCGCGAACTGGTGTCGGAGATGGAGACCCTGTTCACCGAAATCAATTCACGGCGTCAACAATTGACGACGGCGGATGAAGAGGAACAGGCAAATATTCGCGATGAAATGCAAGAGCTCCGCGAGCAATTGGACAGTACGGTTGCAATGACACTGGAACTGGTAACCAAAAGTCGAGAATTGGCCGATGAGGAGACGCCCACCAGTGACCTCAATCAACTCCGCTATGTGCAAAGCTACGCCCACTTCATGGCCGAACAATACATTGAGTCAGCCTTAATCGGCGAGTTCATGCTGAACAAATTTCCCACCGCCGAGTGGACTCGACAAGCGATGAGTCTGCTGGTGCAGAGCTATCAAATACAATTCAGTAACGCGGATCCGGATCAGCGAGACTTTGAACGCGGGCGGCTGGTCACCGTTTGCCAGCAAGTCCTCGATCGCTGGCCGGGTTCCGACGAATCCGGTCGAGCGGCGCTCTCCATGATCGGGTTGACCTTGTCCGAAGGCGATTTCGTCGAGGCTCAGAAGTATTTCTTGCTGATCCCCGAGTCGTTTTCGGCTCGCAGCTTGATTGCTATCCAACTGGGGACTCAGCTCTGGATCGACTATCGTCAACAGATGGCGCCGGGTTCGACCGTCTCTCCTCGTCTCGATGCGGAACAACAGCAACACCAATTGCAGCAAGTCCGACACTATTTGGAAACGGGAATTCAGTCCGCCCCCCAGGGGAACATCAGTTTTGAATTGGCATTGGCCGGCCGCTACCTGGTTGAGGCTTTGTTGGAGCTGGAACAGCCTGAATCCGCTTTGCAGATCCTAGAAGGGAGCAGTCTCTCACCACTCGATTTAGTCAAGACAAAACATCCGGCGATCTTTGACCATCCCGCTGCCGATATCTTCACTCGGGAGACTTACAAGGTCGCTCTAAAAAATTATTTGGAGATGCTTCGGCAAACCGATGCGCCTGATTCCTGGATTGAGAAAATTCGGGGTGTGCTTTCTGCCATGCGACAAGAGGCGGATGAGACCGAAGACCCTCGGCTGCGAGCCCAATTGTCTCAAACTTACAGCTTAATTGCCAACGAGTTGCTGACGCGATTTGATTCGATTGGTGAATTGGAAAAGAAACAAAAATTTGCCGCCAGTCTTTTGGTTTTTTTGAATTCGATCGAGAAAGATTCAAACGATGGACGGACAATTTTATGGGCCGGCGCCACAGCGCTCAGCGTTGCCAATTCGCTGACTGCAGCCGGCCAGGGAGCAACTCGATTGTATGATCAAGCTGTCACGGCTCTCAATCGGGCCGAGGAAGTTGGTTTTAATGATGACCCCCAACAAGAGGTTCTGCTGCTGGAACTGCAGCGGCAACGAGGACTGGCACTGCGGGGTAATCAAAAATTTGAACAGGCACTCGATCAGTTTGCAGCGGTATTGGAGAAGCAACGACAGAACGTTCGAGTGCAAATTGATGCTGCTCAAGCGTTGCAAATGTGGGGTGTCAGTAGCCGCCGCAGCCAACCTTTAATCGAGGCAATCAAAGGAACTCGGCGGCAACTCAACCCGGAAACTCGACGAGAAGCGAATTTGATTTGGGGTTGGGAGATGCTGGCCAAAGCAACCCGTGGTAAGAACGATGAAATTTTTTACCAGGCTCTCTACCACTGGAGTCAATGTCGGTTGGAATACGGTTTAATTGAAAATAGTTCGTCCACCATCGCCGCGGCGTTGAGGGAAATCGAAAACGAAGAAAAACGCAGCCCGGAAATGGGAGGCGCGGAATGGAAAGCCAAATTTGAAAACCTCAAACAAGAAATCCAGTCAAAACTGTAGGGAGGTCGAGGCTCCTTTTCACCCCGTGAGCGGTTACAAAATCGCCTTATTGCCCCATTTATCACCCTTAATGCTCAGTAACTCAGTAAACAAAAAGCTATGTTTTATCACAACCTCAAGCAACTCCAGATCGGTCGCGCGGTAGATCGGGCCATGGTTTTTTCTCTGGCCATGATCGTGTTTGTCTGCGTGGCATCGGCAACACCATTGTCGGCACAAAATCAAGATAGCATTCAATTGGTGCAAGGGCAAAGCCCTCGCAATGTGGCGGGAAACATCGTTTCGATCAATCCTCTCCAAGTAACAATCAATGCTCGAAACGGCATGCAGGAGTATCCGGCTCATCTGATCCAAAAACTGGTCTTTCGCAACCAGCCACCAGAGATTGAACGCGCCAGGGGCTTCATCGAAAATGGTCGTTTCGATGATGCGTTTGAGATGCTACAAGGGATTTCCGATCCCATCGACCGAGCGGAACTGGGGGGCGAGATCGAGTTTTTAAAAGCGTCATCGGCGGCTGAAATTGCCTTTCGAGGTGGCAATAAATCAGCTCAAGACGCAGGTCGATTGGTAATGGAATTCGCCCGCAACAATCCTCAATCGATTCATTTCTACGCGGCGACTGAATTGTTGGGGCGGTTACTGTTCGCAGTCGGAAAATTCGACTTGGCCTCTGCCGAATTCGCCAAACTGCTGGACTCGCGCCAGCCCGAATTGATAATGCGGGGCCTTTTCTGGCAAAGTGAAGCGCTGATGGAACTCGATCGTCCTGACGATGCGGCTGATAAATTACAACAGATCTTGAACAGAACAGAGAACGACGATTTAACGCAGCAGTATCAATTGCTGGCCCGCGTCCGATTGGCAAAAACTCAGGCGATGCTGGGCCAACCCGCCCCGGCTATTGCTGCGATCGAAGAAATCATCCAAACCGAAAGTGCGGACAACGGGCAGCTATTCGCCTACGCTTACAACTCACTGGGGTCGATTTATTTGAGCCAGAACCAACTCAAGGAAGCCATGATGGCGTTTCTGCATACAGAGTTGTTATTTCCCGATCAAGCCGATCCTCACTCCGAAGCGTTATATCAACTCGCCTTGATCTGGCCCCAGTTGGATCATAACGAAAGAGCCAATCGGGCTCGTTCAATCGTCAAATCTCGCTATCGAAATACCGTCTGGGCGACCCGTTTGTAAGCAAGCTTCATTTTTTATTTAGCCTTGTGCAGTACTCGACCATTATCACTGCTAACTTTGATCGAATTGGTTGAGTGAGACATCCGATCCTGCATTTCATCCTGCATTTCATCCTTCACTCCAATTAGTTTTTCAATGACAGCTTACGAATTTTTGTCGGCAACCAGCGGTTCGGTTGCTGATCGAACATTTGGGATAATTTTCTCTCAATACAATGATGAGATCACACGGAAGCTGGTCGAGGGTGCCTTTTCGACGTTGCAAGAAGCCGGTGTGACTGAGTCCAATATTACCGTTGTCGCCGTGCCAGGGGCTTGGGAATTGGCTTTGGCCGCCCGCCGGTTTTGGCAAGTGCGCCAACCGGACGGAATAATTTGTTTGGGGTGCGTGATACGTGGCGAGACAACCCATGATCAACATATTAATAATATGGTCAGCCGAGAGCTGGGACGATTGGCCTGCGAAATCGGTCGGCCGGTGGGATTTGGTTTGTTGACTTGCAATACTTGGGATCAAGCGGTACAACGGTCCGGTGGCAAAGTCGGTAACAAAGGAGTTGAAACGGCAAAGGCGGTCATCGAAATGCTGAAGCTGGATGATATCCTGGTTCAATCCTCGCAGCAGCAACCGACCATCGGTCCAGTTGATCCCGTCGATTTGTCCGACGTGCTGCTACAATGAGATCCGCGATTTTAAAGTGTTTTGAAGGGTTTAGAGTGATCGGAGCAACTTCCATTGAGTTTAAACAACGATACTGGCGAAACTAAAGAGCTCAACGATTCTAACACCAACTTAGCTCACTTGCGGCAAGTGATGGGCACGTTTGTCAGCGAACGTGACTGGGAACAATTTCACTCGCCTAAAAATCTGGCGATGTCGATCGCTATCGAGGCTGCAGAGTTGATGGAGCATTTCCAATGGCTGGACGTCGACCATTCACGCGCGATTTCAGCTGACCAAATCCAGCAGGTTTCCGAAGAATTGGCTGACGTGCTTTGTTATGGTTTGGCACTGGCAAATCAATTGGAAATCGACTTGACCCGTTCAATTCTCCACAAAATGGAAAAAAACCGGGAAAAATATCCGGCGGATCGCTTCCGTGGCCGGTTTGGTTACTCCGATTCAAAAACAATCGATTAAACTTCCACCAATAATACTAAAAGGTGACCCTGATGAAACGAAGAGATTTTATTCGCAATTCGACTGCAGCAACCTTGAGTGCTGGTATGGTGGGGAGCTGGAACCCCGCCCCACCGATTTCCTACTCCGTACCAGCTCGGCCCGATCGCGCGGCAAAAAATATTATTTTTCTGGTCAGTGACGGGATGAGTCTGGGGACATTGCAGATGGCTGATTTGCTTTCGCGGCAAATGAGGGGTAAATCGACTTGCTGGATGGAACTGTATCAGCAAGATCGCATCCGTCGAGCGTTGATGGATACCGCTTCACTGAACGCTTATGTCACCGATTCTGCAGCGGCCGCTTCGGCTTGGGGCGGGGGCATGCGAGTGAGAAATGGTCGATTGAATATCGGGCCGGAAGATGTGGAATACAAGCCGATCTTGCAAAAATTCAAAGAATTCGGCAAGGCCGTCGGGTGCGTGACCAGTGTGCCCATTACCCATGCCACGCCTGCAGGATTTTGTATTAATAATAAGTCGCGTGGAGATCAAACGGGAATTGCACTGCAATACTTAGATCTTGGATTCGATGTGATGCTGGGGGGTGGAAAGGAATTTTTTCTGGCCGATCGACGTGCCGATGGGCTCGATTTGTTCCAAAGCTTCCGAGAACGTGGCTTTCATGCCGTGCAGACGAAGCCTGAATTGATGCAATTGCCGGGTGATAAAAAACCAATCATGGGCGTCTTTCATGAATCGGGACTCCCGTATGCCATTGATCATCAGCGTGATGCCGAACTATTAAGGACAGTTCCCTCATTGGCAGATATGACTCAATTTGCGATCAACCGATTGCAGTACCATGACGAGGGGTTTGTGATTCAAGTTGAGGGAGGCAAGGTTGATTGGGCGGCCCACGCCAATGATACCCCTGCACTGTTGCATGACCAATTGGCGTTTGATGCAGCAGTCCAAGTCGCGATTGATTTCGCTGAACTAGATGAACAAACGTTGGTGATTATCACGACCGATCATGGCAACGCCAACCCTGGCCTGATCGGCACCAGCAATTCGATAGCCAAGTTTAACCGCTGCCAGCAATTCCAACACTCACACGAATGGATCTTCCAAGGGATTCGGCCTGATTCGACCTCTGCTGAAATATCGGATCGGATTGCCGCCGGGTTAAATCTGCAAGTCAGCTCAACCGATGCTGATCGAATCAAGACGTTTTTTCAGCAGCTGAACGAAGAAGCATTTAGGGACGTTTATAAATTACCGTACCGGCAATTGGCTGAGATATTGGAAGCCTATACGGGTGTTGGCTGGGCTGGATCAGATCATTCGGCTGACTTTGTGGAGCTTGCGATGTTCGGGCCCGGCAGCGAGATGCTTAAGCCATTTGTGCTGAATACCGAATTGCACAATTTCATGTTGCAAGCCGCAGCCGTTGAGGTTGCCGGTCAATCGTAGTCATGTTTTTCCAAGCCGAGTCGATTGACGGGTGAATTTTTTATCTGCGGCTCACCCAGCGAGACGGTTCCATTATTAGCTTAAAATGAAATAGTCCGCAGGATGACCTGCGGACTATTTTTCGTTCAAGGCCACAGCCTATCAATAGCTGAGTGATTTGTCCTAAGTCTCCTACAAGACTTGGACAGCTCTCCGACTTAGAAGTCAGCGCGACCACCTCGTCCGCCTCGTCCCGCTCCTCCGCGGCCACCCGGGCCTCGTTGGGGGAATTCAAATTTCGCTCCCCGCATATCTTGTAGCTGTTTGCTCTGTTCGTCGGTAAGGATTTTCTTAAACCCATCTTCTTCCATTTTTTGAATCTTGGTTTGCATTTCTGTCATCGCTTCGCGATTGCCACCGCCTTGTCCTCGACCACCTTCGCCTCGACCACCTTCGCCTCGACCCCCTTCGCCACGACCGCCCCCCATTTCTCGCATCATTTCACGGCGTTCTTCAGCGATTTGTTCTCGCACTTCTTTGATTTTTTCAATTTGGCTGTCGGACAGATCGAGTGATTTCTGAACATCACCTTCTTCCAAAGCGGCCCAACCGAGTCGTTGCAGGTGAAGTTCACGAAGACGATTGATTTGATCTTCGGTCAACATTTTGCGAACGTCTCCCATGGCTTCGTCGCCCATTTGGCGAACTTTTTCAGCCATTTTTTGCATTGCTTCTTGACGATCTCCTCGATCTCCGCCGCGCAAATCTTGCATCATGGAACGAGTCATTTCGCCAATCTCTTCCATTACTTCTTCAACCAAGTCGCTAAGATCCTGGGCGGTATCAGCATCGACCTTGAGTTCGCGACGCACCTCTGGTATGGCTAAAA